>DATACQ010000423.1:0-4871 GCA_036258955.1 Binatia bacterium | reverse complement strand
CCGTCCAGACGACGTTTGCCCCTTTCAAGATCAATTTACTCACGGTTCAATATCCGTCGCGCAAAGACCGATATTCCGTCGACGGTTCTCCGGACGAGCAAAGACTCCGATTCTACTCAGCGCCGCCCGGCGTAGCGCATTTACTCGGACGAAAATGGTATGACAAAATACGAACGAGATGTAGCGAAGAAATTTCACAAGCTCTCCCTAAGCGGACATCGAATGCTGATTGAGTTCTAACACTTCGACGGCCGCTATCCAGGTGTGCGGCCGTTTGCGGTTGCGAGTCTGGCTTATTCTGGATAGCCTAAGGCCTGTTACGAACCCGTATGCTGCCGGAGAACAATCGATGTCTGACGCCGATCTAGCTCGTTTGCGCTCCCTGCTCGCAGAGCTGGCGCCTCAAGGACGCGCCGCGCTATTACCGGCCTTGCACGTGGCGCAGCGGTTTCACGGCTGGTTGAGCGAAGCGGTCGCGGAGGAAGTGGGCCGGGCGCTCGGCGTGCCGCTGGCGGACGTGCATGGGGTCATCGATTTCTATGAGATGTTCTGCCGCGAGCCCATGGGCCGGACCGTCGTGCGTGTGTGCAACGCGCCCGTCTGCGCTCTTGCCGGAGCCGAGTCTTTGACGGGGGCGCTATGCCGCCATTTGCGAATCAAACCGGGAGAGGTCAGCGCGGACGGCGAATTTACCGTGGAGCATGCACCTTGCCTGGGTCTTTGCGATCATGCGCCCGCGCTGCTTGTCGGTGAGTCCGCTGTAGGAAACGCCGCGGCCGAGGAGCCTTTCGAAGTCTGTGCGGGCGGCGGAAAGAGGCCCGTCAGTTTTGTCGGCGGCGATATCCGCAAGCTTACCATCAACTGCGGTCAAGGCTATCCTACCTCCCTCACCGATTACAGGAGCGCAGGGGGCTATGCAGCGTTGCACAAAGCCTTGACGCTGTCACCGCAGGATGTGCTTGATGAGATCAAAGCCGCAGGCCTTGTTGGTCGGGGCGGCGCGGCATTTCCAACCGGGATCAAATGGGAAGGCGCTGCCAAAGCGAGCGGTCAACCCAAGTACATCGTGTGCAATGCCGATGAATCCGAGCCCGGCACGTTCAAAGATCGCATTCTGATGGAAGACGACCCGCACCGGACTCTCGAGGGCATGTTGATCGCCGCCCACGCGGTCGGCGCGCGCCGCGGCTACATCTACATCCGGGGCGAGTATCCGTACGCCTTCAAAGTCATGCGCGCCGCGGTGGATGAAGCCCGGCAGGCGGGTCTCATCGGCGAGGGTATTCTCGGGTCACGGTTCGATTTCGACATCGAAATGCGCCTCGGCGCCGGCGCCTATATTTGCGGCGAAGAAACCGCGCTCTTGGAATCCATTGAGGGCAAGCGCGGCTTACCGAGGATCAAACCGCCTTTTCCCACAACTCACGGATTGTTCGGCCAGCCCACCGTGATCAACAACGTGGAGACCTTCTGCAACGTTCCGCTGATCCTCGAATACGGTGCCAGAGACTATAGGAAAACGGGCACGGAGCGCTCGACGGGTCCGAAGCTGTTTTGCGTCTCGGGCCAAATACACAGACCGGGGTTGTACGAAGTGCCGTTCGGCGTCACGTTGCGCCACTTACTTTTCGATCTCGCAGGGGGATTGAACCGAGGACGCAAGCTCCAGGCTGTGCTCCTCGGCGGCGCGGCAGGCGCATTTGCCACCGAGAAAGATCTGGATGTGATCTTGTCATTTGAGAACCTGAGCGCCGCGGGGCTGCCCCTTGGCTCCGGCGCAGTCATGGTCTTCGATGACAGCGCGGACATGCGCGACGTGCTAAGACGCATCGCTCACTTCTTTGCCGACGAAAGCTGCGGCAAGTGCTATCCATGCCAGCTCGGCGCTCGCCGGCAGTCGGAAATTCTCGATCGATCTGCCGCAGGAGCATCTCTTGAGGGAGACCGGGAGCGCCTCTCGGATATCGGCGGTACGATGATTGACGCGTCTCTCTGCGGCCTCGGACAGACCGCTCCCACCGCGGTTTTAAGCTCCATGAAGTTATGGCCCGAGCTGTTTAAAAGATGAAAGCGGAAACGATGAAAGCGGAAACGATGAAAGCAGAAATATTTCCGTTTTCAGCTTTCATCTCTCATTTTTCCAAGGATTCCTATGCCTGATGTAACACTCACGATTGACGGCGACGCGGTGACAGTGTCCGCCGGAACGACGATTCTCAAAGCTGCGGAGCAAGCCGACCGGCACGTTCCCACGATTTGCTACCACGATCACTGCACGGCCAACGGCTTATGCCGCGTCTGCGTCGTCGAAGTGGACGGCGTTAGGCCGCTCCTGCCCGCCTGCTTAACCCGCGTGAATGAAGGCATGAAAGTCTCCACCGCATCCGCGCGTGCCGAGCGTAGCCGCCGCACGATCCTGGAGATGCTCGCCTCCGCGGTGGATCTCTCCGAGGCGCCCGAGATTTTGAGTTTAATCGAGGAGTATCGCGCTGATACGGCGCGCTTCCCCGATGCAGATCGGCGCGAGCATCCAGTGCTCGATGACAATCCGATGTATATTCGCGACTACTCCAAGTGCATTCTCTGTTGGCGCTGCGTTCAGGTGTGCGCCGAAGACGCGCAGTTTACATATGCGATCAACTTCAATGGTCGCGGGTTTGATACAAGCATCGGCACCTTCTTTGACAAGCCCATGCCTGAAACGACCTGCGTTTTCTGCGGGCAGTGTGTCGGGGTGTGCCCCACCGGCGCGCTCAAGCCCAAGCGCGAAGCGCTGCTGGAACGAGGCGCAACCTTGGATGATATCTTGCAGGCAACGCGCGGCGGTGGCAAAAAGCGCCGGAGGCAATCCCCATGATCACGGCCGATCGCATTGTTCCCACGACCTGTCCGTACTGCGGCGTCGGATGCACGCTGGAACTGCATATCAACAACGACTACATCTACAAAGTCACATCGCCGTTCAACTCGGTCGTTAACCGCGGCAATCTCTGCGTCAAAGGGCGCTTCGGCTACGACTTTATCTACAACAAGGAACGGGTGACAACGCCGCTCATGCGCAAGACGGCGCAGGCGCCCGGCGCGCGCACCCAGGCCTTTCACCGCACAGAGTGGCGCGAGGTGTCGTGGGATGAGGCCCTGGATTACACCGCCCGCCGGCTCGTCGAGATTTACAGGCGTGATGGCGCGGGCGCCATGGCGGTCTATTGCTGCGCCAAAGCAACTAACGAGGACAACTATCTCCTGCAGAAGCTCTACCGCGCGCTCTTCCGCAGCAATAACGTGGACCACTGCACGCGGCTGTGTCATGCGGGCTCGGTGGTTGCCCTGCAGATGGCCATCGGCTCAACGGCGATGAGCAACACCGCCGCCGAAGTCATTCACAGCGATGTCTTCCTCGTCACCGGTTCCAATACCGCTGAAACCCATCCGATTATCGCGCTGCAGATGAAAGCGGCGGTCGCCAACCATGGCGCCAAGCTCATTGTCATAGACCCGCGCCGGGTGGAAATGGTCAACTGGGCTGCGCTGTGGCTGCCCGAAAAGCCAGGTACCGATGTGCCGCTCTTTTCCGCCATGGCGCACGTCATTATAAAGGAACGGCTTTACGATCAGGATTTTATCGAGCGACGCACCGAAGGTTTTGCGGGGTTCGCGAAGTCCATGGAGAAGTTTACGCCCGCATACGCGGAGGCGATCTCCGGTGTGGACCGCAATCTAATTGTGCAAGCCGCCCGCTTATACGCAACGGCGAAGAATGCCGCGATTTATTGGGCGCTCGGCATCCCCGAGCATTCCCACGGCACCGACAATGCCATGTCGCTCATCCACCTGGCGCTGCTGACGGGCCATATCGGACGCAAAGGCACCGGTCTCAATCCGCTGCGCGGGCAAAACAACGTGCAAGGCGCGTCGGATTCCGGCGCGATGCCGTGGCATTATCCGGGTTATCAGCGGGTGGATAACGAAGCGGCCGCGCGCAAATTCGAGCGCGCCTGGAACTGCGAGCCTGGCACTTTAAATCGCAAATTGGGACTGACGACAACGGAGATCTTGAGCGAGGTGCGGCCGGGCGGCGTGCGCGCTCTGCACATCATGGGAGAAAATCCGATGATGTCCGAACCCAACCTGAACCACACGCGCCACATGATGGAGCAGCTCGAATTCATGGTCGCGCAAGATTTGTTTATCAACGAGTCTGGCGCCTTTGCCGACGTTTTCCTGCCGGCGGTTTCATGGGCGGAGAAAGAAGGCACATTCACCAACACCGATCGCCGCGTTCAGCGGGTGCGGAGGGCGCTGGAACCGCGTGGTCAGTCGCGCGCAGATTGGGAAATTACTTCTCAACTTGCCCAACGCATCGAGAAACACCTGGGCCGTCAACAGACGGCGTTTTGGGGATACGAGAGCCCGGCCGAAGTGCTGGAGGAAATGGGGCGCTTGGTCCCGGAATATGCCGGGGTCAATTATCAGCGCATCGAGGAGCAAGGGTTGCAAACGCCGGTGTGGGACGACAACCATCCGGGCACTCCCTACCTGTTCGCTGAAAGCTTTCCGAGCGGCAGGGGCAAGTTCCACCCGCTCGAGTACGTGCCGGCCGTCGAAATGCCGGATGATGAGTACCCCTTCATTTTAACGACGGGACGAGTGCTCGAGCACTGGCACGGCGGCACTCTCACCCGCCATTCAAAACTCGATGATCTTTATCCGGAAGCGCGCATCGAGATTAATCCCGGCGACGCCGCCCGTCTCAACATCGAAGACGGTCAAATCGTGCGCGTCTCATCGCGGCGCGGCACCATCGTCCTGCGCGCCTGGGTGACAGAGCGCGCGACGGTCGGCGTGGTCTTCATACCGATGCATTTCGCTGA
>DATACQ010000422.1:0-2973 GCA_036258955.1 Binatia bacterium | reverse complement strand
AAAGCCTGCCCCCACCAGAGTTGTCCGCTTTGGCAAAACAATGAGCTGCTCTTCCGGAAAAAAAACGGCTTCCTCGGATTTCAAAACATAGTCTTGGTAGGCAACCTGGATGCCGCCTTCGACTTGCAGCTTCTCTAAATCTTTATCACCTAAAAACATCCTCGCAACCTCGCCGCTGGTCTCGGCGGTTGCGCCTTTGTTATCGTAATAGAAGAACCGCGGCTTCTTGATAACCGCCTGTTTTTGGTCCTTGAAGTAATCCGCCTCTTCGCCCGTGACCTCCCAGATTTTGCGGCCATTTTCCACCTTCGCGCGGCGGAAATCTTTGACGTGGAGCGCCGATTCCGGCAGATAATCGAGAGCTCTGAGCGGGTTTTTCGTGATTTCTTGTTGGGCCTGAGAGACCGTTTCCACGACCTTGTAAGTCAGCCCCCCCAAAGAGAGAAAGGCCGCGATGAGGAGGACTAGTCGCTTTGTTTTCCGGGTAGCCATAGTCGCACTGAGGTAAGCGTAACACGCTTATAAAAGGGTGTAAAGCAAAAGGCACGAAACTTGCTTGATGCTCGCAGTGCTGTTCGTTTAAGGGCGGGAATTTACGAGATTGCTAGTGGGGTTAGCCAACAAAAACTATTTCATAAGATTCTTCCAAGCGCCCGTCGCACGTAGCAACAGGTCCGCGATTTCCCTCACGGCGCCGTGCCCGCCACTTGCCCGAGTCACGTAATCGACATGGTTTGTTGCCAACCAGGATTCTTTCACCGTAATCGCCAGGCCCGCGCGGCGCAATACCGGAATATCGCCGATGTCGTCACCCATGTATGCAATTTCCTCGTCGGCGAGCCTCGTGAGGTGCTTGATCTCTTCGTACGCACGGGCCTTGTCAGCTACCCCTTGATAAACGATCTCAACACCGAGCTCGCGTGCCCGGTGGCGCACGACGTCTGACGATCGACCGGTGACGAATCCCGCTTGTATCCCGGCGCGCTGCAGCAACGTTATGCCCTGGCCGTCACGCACGTCGAACCGCTTGCTCTCCACGCCCCGGTCATCGAGATAAATACCGCCGTCGGTGAGCACGCCATCGACATCGAGCAAGAGAAGCTTGATCCTCCTTGCCTTGGCTCGAAAGGACCGCGAGGCCCTTTTCACAAGAGCTCTCACACGACACCGGCTTTGATGATGTCGTGCAGATGAATGACTCCGATAGGTTGTCTGTTTTGCTGATCAATAATAAAGAGGGCGGTGATCGGAAACTGCTCCATGACCGCCACCGCTTCGGCCGCAAGCATCTCTCCCGAGACGGCCTTGGGGTTGCGCGTCATTAGGTCGGCCGCCCTCAGGAGAAAAATATCCCCCTTTTTTTCCAAACCGCGCCTAAGATCGCCATCGGTGATCGCGCCCACGAGGCGGCCTTCCGCGTCCACGACTCCGGTCAGGCCCAGACGCTTGGAAGTAATCTCGAACAGCGCCTCTTTGAGCGGCGTATCTTCGCGGACCAATGGGATTTCGTTGCCTTTTTTCATCAGGTCTTCGACCCGAACGATGAGCTTCCGGCCGAGGATGCCACCCGGGTGGCGGCGGGCGAAATCCTGCTCCTTGAACTCTTTTTTTTCCAGTAATACCACCGCGAGCGCATCGCCTAACGCCAATGCCGCTGTGGTACTGGCCGTCGGAGCGAGTCCCAATGGGCAAGCTTCCTCGCTGACGCCAGCGTCGAGCACCACGTCCCCGGCTTTCGCTAGAGTGGAATCCAGCTTGCCGGTGATCACGATGACTTTTAGACCGTTGAGCTTGAAATGCGGCAACAGCTTGAGAATTTCCTCGGTTTCGCCGCTGTTGGAAACCGCAATGACCACATCGCCCTTCATCACCATACCCAGATCGCCATGAATTCCTTCGCCGGCGTGCAGAAAGAAGGAGGGCGTGCCGGTGCTTGCAAGTGTAGCGGCAATCTTGCGGCAGATGATGCCGGACTTGCCCATGCCGGTGACGACAACTTTTCCCGGGCAGCAATGGAGCAAATCGATGGCGCGTAAGAACTCAGCGCCAAGACGCTCGCCGATCGTGCTGATGCCTTTCGCTTCGATGCGCAGCACCTCTTGTGCGCGTTGCAAAACATCCCGTTCGGGCACGAGACAACCTCACCTTCCGACAATCGCGGCGATCTCTTTGACCACCCGCAGGAGACCTTCAAAATCGGCCAGCGCCAGTGAGTTCGGTCCATCGCTCAGCGCATGGTCGGGGTCTTCATGGACTTCCATGAAGAGCACGTCCACCCCGGCGGCCACTGCGGCGCGCGCAAGGTGCGGGATGTATTTGCGCTCGCCGCCGGAGGCGTGCCCCAGTCCTCCCGGCAGCTGCAAGCTATGGGTCGCATCGAACACCACCGGATAGCCCAGCTCACGCATGACCACGAGAGAGCGCATATCGGAAACCAGATTGTTGTAGCCGAAGGAAACGCCGCGTTCGGTTAACAAAATCTTTTCGTTGCCGGTGGAGCGGATTTTTTGCGCCACGTTCGCTATATCCCAGGGCGCGAGAAATTGTCCCTTCTTGACATTGACGGCTTTGCCGGATTCGGCGACCGCGACCACAAAGTCGGTCTGCCGGCACAGAAAGGCGGGAATCTGTAAGATGTCAATGATTTCCTTGGCGGGCCCGACTTGTTCCTTCTCATGAACATCGGTTAGGACAGGAACGCCGATCTTCCTCTTGACCTCTGCCAGTATCTCTAGCCCCGCGTGCAAGCCGGGACCGCGGTAAGACCGCATCGAGGAGCGATTGGCCTTGTCAAAGGAAGACTTGAAAATATACGGTAGACCTACGCGGTCCGCCGCTTCCTTGAGGCGCGCCGCGTGCTCTAGCGCCGATTGCTTGCTTTCAATGACGCAGGGCCCCGCGATAACCGCGAGAGGATTACCCGCCCCAACGGCGACATCGGCGATCTGAACTAGCTTCGTGAGCATCTGGCCG
>DATACQ010000421.1:0-11630 GCA_036258955.1 Binatia bacterium | reverse complement strand
TGATCGGCTCACCGACCGTGCCCAGGAGGCGAAGAGTTTTCAGATCATGCTTCTGCGGATGCTCAATACCCCAACGCATGAAAGTACGGATAGCCGTCGGCGCGGTGTGAAAGATTGTCACACCATATTTTTCAACGATCCGCCACAAACGATCTCTGTCCGGCCAGTCAGGGGTACCCTCGTACATGACCTGAGTCACACCGTTAGCCATCGGGCCGTAGACGATATGTGTATGGCCGGTCACCCACCCGATATCAGCAGCGCACCAGAACACGTCATCCTCCTTGAGGTCGAAAATCCACTTGTTCGCGATAGCAACGCCGGCGAGATATCCGCCACTGGTATGGACGATGCCCTTGGGCTTGCCGGTGGTGCCGCTGGTATAAAGAAGAAAAAGGATATCCTCGCTGTCCATCTTTTCCGGCTCGCACCAGAGCGGCGCGTCCGCCATGACTTCATGCCACCATCGGTCGCGCCCCTGTTTCATCTGCGCGCCGGATTCGGGTCCTACCCTTTGCACGACAACAACATGTTCAATGGAGGGACTTTCCGCCAGTGCATCGTCGGCGTTTTTCTTGAGCGGTACGATCGATCCGCGCCGGTAGCCACCATCGGCGGTAATCAATACTTTGGCTTGCGCGTCGTTGATGCGGTCGCGTAGAGCTTCGGCGCTGAATCCGCCGAAAACGACGCTGTGCGGCGCGCCGATGCGGTTGCAGGCGTGCATGGCAATGACCAGCTCAGGCACCATGCCCATGTAGAGGCACACCCGGTCACCTTTTTTCACCCCCAGCTTCTTTAATACGTTCGCGAACTTGTTCACCTCGCGCCATACATCGCGATAGGTCAAGACGCGTTCGTCGCCCGGTTCGCCTTCCCAAATGATCGCGGCTTTGTTCTTTCGCCCGCTCTCAACGTGGCGGTCGAGACAATTGTACGAAACGTTCAATTTACCGCCGATGAACCATTTAGCCCATGGAGCGTTCCACTCGAGAACTTTGGTCCAGGGCTTGAACCAGTGCAGCTCCTTAGCAGCCTTGGCCCAAAACGCCTGAGGATTTTTGCGTGCGCTATTGAAGATGGCCGCATTTTTCATGTTCGCGGATTTCTTGAACTCTTTAGGCGGCTGGAAATTGCGTTTCTCGTCTAAAAGAACCTCAATGGCTTTGTCTGCCATGCTGCACCCTCCATGGAAAAGGTTGAATAAACTCGGAAAAATCGGCTCGAATTCTAGTTGAGGCGCAATGGCTTCGCAAGAGGGATCGGCGCACTTCGATGAGCCTAGAGTCTCGAGTCCACTGGGAGTAGGCAAATAGGTAGTGAGTGCTCAGGCCGTAGACGTTTCCGAATGAGAAAGAAACTTCCGGTAGCTCGGTTCGGGGATTGCGTCCGAAAACGGCTTGAACCGAGCGGAGGGTTGAACGACTGGAACGGGTCTAACGGGTTTTGAAATTAGCTCGCCGCGGCTCTTGGGGCGGCGATGATCTCCAGCATCTCATCGTCGCTAGCGTATTTATACTCCCAGGTGTGGCGCGCTTTGGCTTCTTCTCGTTCCTTCGCTTCCAGCACGGCAATATCCTCTTTGGTAACGAAGGAGATTTTGTTCTCTTCGAGTTTGTCTAGAACCCGCTCGATTTTTTGTTCGATGACTTCCGGTTCGAAGCCTTCTTTCGCGGCGAGGTACTCATTAACGACCTTGATACCCCGCTCGGCATCCTGCTTGGCGACACCTACGAGACCCACGCTTGCGTTGCGTGACCAACCGATCACAAAAATCCCGTCGAGCACTTGGTTGGTTTCGGGATTATAAGGCTGGTATTGCGCCGGATTGGGATCACCCGGGAAAACCGCGGGATTCGTCACGAAGGCGCCCTTGTTAAACGGCAATCCAAGCGATGCGTCCACTTCGTCGCCGATGGCATAGATCACACAATCGAGCGGCAGTTCGACCCGTTTTCCCGTGCCCTTCGGAGCCGTCCGCCCGTTTTCGACAATAAGCTTGTTCAACTCCACTTCCAAAGCTGCCACCTTATTGTCATTATCCGGGATGACCTTTGTCGGCGAGCAGAGATAACGGAAGCGAAGTTTCTGGTTGGGCGGCGGAGTAGTCGTGCCCACGAATTTCTCGATAATCTCTTCCACGTTTTGACCCGCATTCTCGAGATCGGGCCGGATGCGCTCGATTTCTTCGCGCATATCCTCGTTGTCCAGGTATTTTTCGACGACTTCAAATTCGCTGTCGTCGTACGCCTTCTCTTTGGGCCCGCGGCGCGCGACCACAGTGACTTCCTCTATGTTCATGTAATTCAGCAACCAGTTGGCGACGTCGACCATTACGTTTCCCATGCCGATGATCGCCACTCGTTTGCCGAGCTCGAAAGGCCGCTGCGCAAAGGGCGGCAGCTTGTTGAAGTGATAAACGACGTCTTTGGCATGATACACCCGCTTCGTGTCCTCTCCCGGCAAACCTAGTTTCTTGGTGCCTTGAGCGCCGGCGGCGACCACGACCGCACTGAAGCCAACTTCCTGTAGATCTTTGAGAGCGAGCGCTTTTCCCTCGCCAACAGTGACGTGGCCGAGATAAGAAACTTGAGGATGAGCGAGAATACGTTGGAACTGCTTGCGCAGGCCGGTCTTCATCTTTTCTTTGTCCATGAAGATGCCGTACTCGGCCAAGCCGCCGGGCTTGATGTCCCGGTTGATAAGAAGGACACGGTGCCCGGCTTCTGTCAGTTTTCTTGTGCCGTAAATGCCGGCGGGCCCAGCGCCGATCACCGCAACCAAGTGCTGCTTTGACATTTTTACACCTCGATCTGATTTTAACCGACCGGACGCAAAGAGCCAAATAACCGGCGAAACGAAACGAACACAGGAGGGAGTTACTGAAGTTCTCTTTTGCCTTCGATTTCCAACTCCGTACCTCGGGAGTCCTTGTGAGTAAAGGAAACCAGCTCCCACGTGCCATCTTCCATGGGGCCTTTCAAAATGTAGGAGTTTTCGTCGCCGCCCAACACCCGGAAATAACAGGCCTGCTCGCCAAACCAGCGATCGGAGACCTCCTCGACCTTTATGATCCGGCTTCCCAACAGAAACCTGGACGGACTTTCTTGTCCCTTAGCATCCGGTGAGGATTCCACTTTAACTTTCACGCGCGAGTCTCTTTTGCCGTAAAATCAAAAAAATAATATAGCGTAAATCATCTTGAATGCAAAGGAGCGGCTTTATGGATGAAGAGCGTCAGCTAAAGGAGGATCTCATCAGTGCCTGCCGCATTCTCTCTCACCAGAAGCTTGTAGCGGGTTTCGGTCATGTCAGCGCGCGAATGCCTGACGCGGAACGGTTCATCATCACGCCACGCGTGAGCCTCGCGCTGGTGCGAGAAAGCGAGCTCATCACCATGAATCTGAACGGAGACGTTGTCGAGGGCGATGCAACGCCGCCGTTCGAAGCTTGGCTTCACACCGCGATCATGAAAGCCAAGCCGAAAGTGAACGCCGTCACGCGTATTCATGCCCGGGTCGCAAATATGTTTTCGGTTACGGATAGGAAACTCGAGCCTGTGCACAACCATGGCAGTTTTTTCGCAGGCGGCGTGCCGGTCTTTAAAACACCGGATCTGATCGCCAGCCAACGCCTTGGAGCTGAGGTGGCAAGGACCTTCGGCAACAGTCCCGCCGTTCTGTTAAGGGGGAATGGCCAAGTAACCATTGGGCGGACGATTCCGGAAGCAGTGATGATGGCTATCTATTTGGAGGAGGCGGCGGAAATTCTTTTCGGCGCCCTGCAAATCGGCAAACCGATCCCATTAACCCACGAGGAATCGGCAAAGCGCCAGACCGAAGCGTTGCCGCCGGTCGATTTGGAACGGGCGTGGAATTACTTCAAGAGCTGCGTTGGAAGAACATGAATAATATCCACGAAGCATAACAATCGTTAATTCCTTTTGAGTGCAAGCGCACTCCCTGAAATCAGATGGGCGCGAGTTGCTCTATTTTCCTCTTTGGAGAAAAAGAGGAACTTTGAAAAACCCGTTCATGGTTTTCGACAAACTCACCACGAGTCTGCGAACCACCTAAAGTGTAGGGGACAGTCGCGACCGTCCCTACGAAGCCGCTCGTCGCGAGACTGGTCGCATGGCGGAGGAAATTATTTCGCGGTTTCGGCGTGTAAAAAGGAGTGCAAAGAGGGGAACTGACTGGAGCCATTGGGGCTGCCGCGGGAAGGAACCAAACTTTTCGAAGAGTTTTGTGTCGCGACATTTACTCCAAACAAAAAACGGCACTCGGATCATCCGAGTGCCGTTCTCTTATTTGATCGGAGCAGACTTTACTTCGCCGCCATCTCAAAATTAACCTTAGCGTCTTCCTTACCCTTGACCGTTACCTTCTGGCTGCTCTTGCCGAGCTTTTCATGCCAGACTTCCACATTGTAAGTGCCCGCCGGGACATCCGTCAGCTTGAAATTGCCGGAGTTGTCCGTGACGGCAAAGTATGGATTTGGCGCCGGCACGAGCCAGCCTTCCATCCAGCCGTGCACGTCGCACTTCACCTGGAAGGGCGCTTCAGGTTTCTCGACTTTCTGCTCCAGGGTTTTCTTGAACTTCGGCTGGGCAATGTTAAACGGGCTGTTGACTTTGCTATAAGAATGAACGTTGTGAAGAACTCCGTCCGGGTTCAAGATTTCGACGGTGCTGCCGGCCTGGAATGCCAAAACGTGCGGCTGGTACTCACAGCCCTTTTGATCTAACGTGACTTTTTTGACCTCGCTCTTCTTACCCTTCTTGATATCGGTAATCATGATAACCGCATTGGCGAGATTACCGTTATTTACAATCAGGGACTGGTCTGTCTTCGGCGTTTTAGCGCATACCTCTTTGTCTTTGTTCACATCCAATTTTTTTGGCGCCGGCGCGTTGCCTTTGAACTTGACCGTTCCTGAAATGGACCCACCATCTGTGACGGCGCCTTCTTGATATTGCGCCATCCCGCTTGCCGGCAGGGTCAAAATTGCCGCAGCGATAAAATACGAACGCATTAATTTCATACTTTCCTCCTTGAATGTTTAATATTTTGACGCCCCCGCCACTCCAATATTCACTGCTTCGCGGGCTTCGCCTTGCCATTCTCCGCCCCCGCAGGAGCAGTGGTCGCTGCGCCCGGGCGGCCCAACGATATTAAATAGTCCCGCAGCGCTTCGATCTGACGGTCATCCTTGCCGCCGAGGATATCGTCTGGTCCACCAGGATAAAATGACGGCATCTTGGTTCCTGGTTGGATTTTCTGCGGATCCTCTATCCATTTTACGATCCAGTTCGGGTTGAGCCGCTGTCGCGCCATGGCGAGATCTGGCGCCCAACCTTCCTGCGGCCCTTCCGGATTCTTGCCGCCGCGCACGTGACAACTGAAACAGTTAAAATATTCCGGCGACGTCAACTGTCGCGCGGCGTCCAGATGATCCGCGGGAATTCTCCGGTCATCGATGTATACGAACGGCTGTTCAACTTTGGATAGCCCGTTGAAATAGTTTACAAGCTGCGTCGTATGCTCATCGGACAGTCCGAACGTGGGCATGCGGATTTCCAACCACGGGCGCAACGGATAAGGCGCTTTCAAAAAGCCGAAGAGCCAATTCGATTGTACCTTTTCACCTTCGCCGTTCAATGGCGGCGGCGCCGCCGCAGTGTTTTCATAGTACTTCCTAACAAACCCGCCGCGCTTTTCAATCTCATGACAGCCGACGCAATTGTACTGCTGCATCAAACGGCGCCCTTCAACCACCTGATGCACCCGAGTACTCTGATCGGCAACGTAGCGCTGGCCGACCTTTCTCTCGCGGAACCCGCCAAGCAAAATTCTCAACGCCTTAATGTCTTCATCCGCAAGATCGAATTGCGGCATCAACTGCTCGACTCTTTCGGTAGCATACCCTCGCGGCGTCTTGATTTTGTGGTACGTCCAATCATCCCACGTGTGAGGAATATCCGTGCGGTTGCCGAACGCTAACTCTTCGACCGTCTTCGAACCGAAGGTCGTCAGCTCCGCGCCGATGCGTGATTCTTTTTCCATTCCTTTGATGTCGTGGCACCCGAAGCATCCCCACTTGCGCACCAGTGACTCGCCACGCTTGATATTTTTTGGATCCGCGAATTTTTCTTCAATACCGGCTATCTCGTCGCCTTTGGCACCAAGGGTGGTTAAATACGTTGTAATCGCCAGCGCCTCGTCGTCGGTCAGGCGCAAACTGGGCATTCGTGTGCCTGGCTCAAAGCCGCGCGGATCTTTAATCCAGTGATAGATCCATTGAGAATGGGTCTTGGCTGAAATGTCCTTCAAATTGGGAACGAGATCCTTTGACTTACCGAGCGGCGTGCTGAATTCGCCGTCAGCGAATCCGTGGCAGCCCTTGCAACCGATACTCTCAACGAGTTTCTTGCCGCGCTCCGCCTGATTCGCGTCTCCCTCGCGAAAGCCCGCGGGGAGTGGGTGTTCTTGCAACCATTTGTCGCCTTCTTCCTTCGCCGACGACCATAGATAGGCAGCGATCGCGGTGGCGTCTTCCTGGTTGAGCTCGAAATTGGGCATGCGCGTGCGCGGGCGAATCTTGTGCGGGTTCTCGATCCAACGCACCATCCAACTTGGATCCACTTTGGCGCTGATCTTGAGCAAGCTGGGCGCTATCTTGGGGATATTCTCATAGCCTTTTACCAGGTGGCAGCCGGTACAGCCGACCTGCTCGAACAGCCGCTGCCCTTCCGCGAGAAGAGGCACATGTTCTTCGAATTTTTGCACATCGAGATGACACGAAGTGCAGCTCGACTGCGCCTTGGCACCGCGAAGAAGCGGAAACTCCCAAAGATGCACTTCGCCGTGCGCCTGCTTCGCACTATTGACCGCAACGCCTTGCCCTTCGTGACAACCCGTGCAGCCGAATTTTTCCGGCGGATGCGCGCTGTCAGCCAAGAAAATCTCGCGCTTCGGGTGCGTTTTAAAAGGATTCTGTTGATCCTCGAACCCCGCGCGGTTGATCGCGAGATGGCAGGTCTGGCAACGGTCCACGCGCGCGATGGGTTGGTCGAAGCGGTTACGGTCGAATTCATCGAGCGACACCTGTTGAATCTTGGGAACCTTGTAAAATGCTACGGGACCGAGCTTCACGGTCACGTTGTCGATAACGCGCTGCCACTTATCGCGCTCGGCGGTGAGCTTCGCTAACTCAGTCTCGATCTCCTTGGTGCTGGAGTTGATCTTTTTGATCTCGTCTCTCAACGCGTCGCGTTTTTGGCGCGCTGCCTCGAGGGTCGGATCGAGCTTGGCTTGTTCTTTTTCCAGCTCCCGGATTTGATCCAAATAGGGCTTTGGATCACGTTTCTGCTGGATGGCGTGGTCATGCTCATACCACAGCTCTTCCATTTCACTTTTTATGAACTTGATTTCCTGATCGATTTCCTTGAACCGGACCGAGGCCTCCGCTTCCTGTTCCTTAAGATCTTCGAGTTTGTTACCTAGATCGCCGTTCCCGAGACTCAATTGCGCCTGCGCGAGCTTTTTCGAAAGCTCCTGGTAATTGGGGTCGGCTTGAAGCTTTTTCTGTTCCTCGTCGTACGCGGCCTTGGCTTTTTCGTAGTCGAGCCGGTAAAAATTGTATTGGACTCCCTTCCACGGACGACGCGTAATATTGTCGTCCCAGAATGCCCAAAAGGACAAAACGACCAGCAAAGCACTGCCGAGGAGAAAAATACTTCCGTAAGACCTTTTTTCTTGATTCTCGTCGAATCCTCGTTCCGCCATTCCGACTCCCTTATACGGCCTTGCGCTCAAGCGCGCGGCCCAAAGAAAACACGCCGAGGCCGATCAAGGTCAGCACGATTTCTTCGGCCATCGAAGAGTTTCTTGCGATCCCAACGAACAGAGCATAACCCACGTCCGCGAGACCCAGGCCCTGAAGGATCTTAGATACGTAAAACATCAGACGTTAATCCAGGGTGTCACCAAAATGTATTTAACATTGAATACGAGTCGCAAAAACATTTTGGCTGGCAGCGATAGCATCAATACGAACAACAAACCGGTGATAGTGAAGCGCACCATACCCCAGCGCTCGAGAAACTCCCGGCCCTTCACCCTGAGCACCCACCAGTAGAACACCGCCATGCCGAGGACGAAGTACAGCCCGATGACAAAAAGGCCGAAAGCCGCGGACAACCAGTAATCGCGGATGCCGAAAAGATAAGGCAAATCGACGTTTGTTAACGCGACGACTTTATGGGGATCCCAGCGCTGCCACGGCCAGAAAAGGTTCCATCCCGGTCCGCGGAAAAATGTACCGATGATGATCATTACAACCCAGAGAATGTGAAAGCCTAAAACGAACGTCAGGATTTCGTACCTTCGATCTCTATAGCAATAGTAGCCGTTGCCTTTGGGGTTGATATCGATGAACGGAATCACCATCAGACCCACAATGATCAAGCTCGGCAAAACCACCCCTGCGTGCCACGGATCGAAGTAAACAAGCATTTCCTGCAGGCCCAGAAAGTACCATGGCGCTTTGGAGGGATTGGGCGTGCGAGTCGGGTTGGCAGGCTCCTCGAGCGGCGCGTCAATGGTGATCGACCACAGAGTCAGCGCCACAATGACGAACAGCGCCATGAGGAACTCGGCGCGCACCAGATGCGGCCAAGTGTGTATTTTATCATCAACCGGTAATCTTCTCTCGCGAGTTACTTCTGCCATATGGTTAACCTAGTGCAAAATGCAAAGTGCAAACGCAAAGTTCAGAGCGCCAATTGACCGCTCAATCTTCCTTGTGGCGTTATTTTGCTTTTTCAAATTCTTAGTCTACATTTCTGAATTGAACCTGAACGGAGTCACAGGGACGGACCGGAGAAGCCGTCTCTCCGGATGCGCCAGAAGTGCACCGCCATCAAAATACTGGCAACAAGCGGGATGAAAATGCAGTGGAGAATGTAGAACCGTAGTAGCGTGTGCGGCCCAATTTCACCGCCGCCAAACAGAAACGCGCGCGCGTCGTAGATCGGGTTCGCGCCAACGAATTCGGCGAACGGGCCTTCGTAGCCCAGGAGCGGAGTGGCTCGAGCCATGTTGGACCCGACGGTAACGGCCCAAATCGCGAGCTGGTCCCAGGGCAAGAGATAACCCGTGAAGCTCAACAGCAACGTCAACACGAGCAGTAACACCCCAACGATCCAGTTAAATTCCCGCGGCGGCTTGTACGACCCGGTGAGAAAAACGCGGAACATGTGAAGCCAGACGAACACGATCATGGCGTGCGCCGCCCAGCGGTGCATGTTGCGCATGAGCATGCCGAAAGGCATGTCGAACTCGAGGTATTTCATATCCGCGTATGCGTACTCGGCCACCGGGCGGTAGTAAAACATCAGGTAAATACCGGTGACGGCCGTGACGAGGAACATTAAAAACGTAAGCCCGCCCATGCACCAGGTGAAACGCATGCGCACAGCGTGGCGGCGCACCTTCGCCGGATGGAGATGAAGGAAAACGTTGGCGGTCACCATGAGCACCCGATTGCGCGGCGTATCCTCATAGCCGTGGCGAAAGATCGCCCTCCACACATGGCTTTCAACGATATCGCTCTTGATTTTGTCCAGGACGTTATTCGGCATATTAATCTTTCGTTAGGCTTTCAAAATGCTTTCTGGATGTTGTTCATCCGGCTCGGCGTCGGGGCCCATTTTGAAAACTTGGCCCTTGTCGACAACTAATTGGCCGTCTTCTCCAACGAAGATTTTGAAGCGATCCAAGGGCCGGGGCGCTGGTCCCTCAAAATTCAATCCGGACTTGAAAAAACCGCTGCCATGGCACGGACATTTGAATTTGGCTTCGGTTGCAAGCCAGCGCGGCGTGCAGCCCAGGTGAGTGCATTTGGCGAAAACTGCATACACACCGTCTTCCTCTCGGACGATCCACACCCGTTGATCTTGCTTGTACTTCTCGCTGACTTCGCCGATCGCATAATCAGAAATGTTGCCGGCCTTGAATGTCGATGGGGGCTGAAAAAGCACCCGCGGGAACGCCGACCGAACAAACGCCAGCAGACTCAATCCGCCAAAGATACCAAAACCTCCCCAGCCCAGGCGGGTAAAGAAGTCTCTGCGCGACCAGATACCTCGTTTTTCTTTTTCTGCCATGCTCAATTATCCCTTGATCCAGCTAATCAGTGCGCCCCAAACTATGAAGATCAATCCTCCAAACATCAGCACGAGTCCAACCGGACCGAAAACAAACGACAGACCGGCTCCAAGACAAAATATCAGCACTCCCGTAGCCAGGGGGTTGAAGGGAGCCGGCGTCGATCCCTTCTCCAGCGCAATCTCGTCGCCTTTATAAACAAACTCCTCACGAATCAGCGCGAACGCTAGCTCTTTGAGATCCTCTCGCCGCCCAGGGTCGGCGCCCTGAATGAGACGGCCAAGCTCTTGAGCTAACCTTTCGACCTCTTGTTCGCGCGCATCCGGCGCTGGATTGGAAGGATCTGATGCCACTAAGAATTAAAAAACGTGATTAATATAGAATACCTAACTTGTCAACAAAGGGGGCGCGCGGACGCAGTTTCAGGTTTCGGGTTTAGAGTTTCGAGTTATCGAATCCGACCGCAAACGCCTCTCCCCCGGTTCTCCTTCACTTCGTCCGGTATTACTACGAGAGCTAAGAGTTCACACAAGTTAACCCGAAACCCGGAACTCGAGACCCGAAACAAGTCAGTCAGCGCTCCAACAACACCACTGCCGTCGCCGCCATACCCCTACCTTGTCCTATCCAGCCGAGCTTTTCTGTAGTGGTCGCTTTGATGTTGATCTGATCGGCTTTGACCTTGAGCTGTCGTGCCACGCTTTCGCGCATCGCCGGATAATGCGGCGCGAGTTTGGGTTTCTGCGCGATCAAGGTGACATCAACGTTTACCACCTTCCAGCGTTTACGCCTGCTGATCTTCAGGACTTGATCCAACATCTTCCCGCTCGGGATTCCTTCGTATTTCGGATCGTGATCGGGAAAATGCGTGCCGATGTCTCCTTCGCCCATGGCCCCTAGAAGCGCGTTGATGATGGCGTGCAGAACTACATCGGCATCCGAGTGACCGAGCAGGCCTTTGCTGTAAGGAATTTCAAGCCCCGCCAAATACAGCTTACGCCCGCGCACCAGCCGGTGAACATCAAAACCGTGCCCAATGCGAAAGCCGTTCCTCATGGGGTTAGCGTCTCTGTTTCTGTACGTTCTCTATGCTGCGCCTGGGGCATTTGAACATTTGCGCATGATCACCTGAACCGCCCAAACAATCAACATCCGAACGTCGCGGTAAGGTTCAGCTATAAGCCTTCAGCATTTAGCCCAGACCTGGCTGCGGCTCTCCGTTGACCTTGAACTTTGGCCATTGATCCTTGTACCGCCCGAGGTGTTGGAACGACTTGAACCTTTTGAACGGCTGCAACGTTTTGACGGGAGGGAAGCGATGGGCAACCGGAGCGTAACGATTTATTGTGCTTGACGATGACGCGTGTCGTTGATTAGATTAGGTCGCGGATTCGGTATCCTTAAACCATAGACCCAACGTTAACTCGTAACCATAGGCGCAACGCTAACGGTAACGCATTT
>DATACQ010000420.1:0-1764 GCA_036258955.1 Binatia bacterium | reverse complement strand
TTCGGCAATCTTGTTAATCAAGGCGCGAACCTGGCGCATTTTCGGGCTATTGCCAACCAGCGGGTTCATGGCAACGGACTCCTCGGCGGCGCTTTCCGGAACACAGAGTGATGATTCCAACTCCATAGGGACTCCTTTGCTGATTTACGATTCCAAGAAACTGACCGTTTGCCGCTTTTAGCACGCTCCATGCCACTATTTTCCAAGCATTCAAACAGTACTTAACCTATGGCAATTAAGGCACTTTCTTGGCAGGAATCAGCCCGCGGGAAATTCTTTCCCAGTGGCAATAAATTAACGCTCCGAGGTGAGCCGTTAAAACATTGCCGCAGGCGTTTTGAGAAAAGTAAGTGGAGAAAACGGCTCGCAATAGCTGGCGAAGAAAAGCGGGTTGCGAGATAAAATTACCAGCCCTTGCGCAGGCGTGAAGAGCGGGCTCATTCGCCTATTTTGTTTTGGCTGCCCACAAGAACCGTGATCAGTTTTTCCGGCTGCAGATACCGTTTGGCTACCCGGAGCACATCTTCGCTCTTGACGGCGCGAATCAAATCGCGATAGCGCTCAGCATAATCGAGGCCAAGATTATAGAATTCCACCTGCGCGAGGAAACTGGCAATTTTCCGGTTCGTATCCAGCCGCAGCGGGAAGCTTCCGGTCAGGTAATCCTTCGCATCGTTCAGTTCCTGTTCGCTCACGGGCTCGCTCCGGATGCGCGCGATCTCCTCACGCGCAATGCGCATGGCCTCGCGGGCACTGGCATTCTCCGTTTGCATCACTAACTGAAAGCTCCCATGGCTCTTGTCGGCGCTATAGTGGGTGTAAACCGAGTAAGCAAGGCCGCGCTGATTCCGGATGGATTCCATCGCTCGGGACGAAAAGCCTCCGCCACCGAGGATACTATTCATCACTTGAATAGCGTAATAGTCCGGATTGCTGCGGGCCACTCCTTCATGCCCCATGATAATGTTCGCTTGCGTCAAGTCTTTGTTAACGCGAATCACGGTTGGAGGGCCGCTAGCCGGCGGCGAAGGCGCGCTCGCGGGTTCACCCGTTTTCCAACCACGAAAGGCTTGCTTCAGAGCGGCCTCAATCTCATCGGCGCTAACATCGCCCACGACAGCCATCATCGTGCGGTTAGGCCGGTAGTTTGCTCGATAAAACTCGCGCAAGCCTTGCTGTGAAATGTTCGCGAGCGACGACTCCGAGCCTTCCACCGGACGGCCATAAGGACTGTGCGGAAAGAGCGCCGCCGCGAATCGCCGCTCGGCAATATCCCCCGGTTCTTCTTCGCGCGCCCTCAGTAACGCGATCGTCTCCTGCTTCTGGCGCTCGATCTCTTCTTGCGGAAAGGTGGACTGCATGAGCACTTCGGCCATAAGGCCGAGGCCTGCGGAGAGGTCTTTTTTCAGGACCGTCATGCTGACGCTGGCGAGATTTTCGCCGCACGCCGCCGAAAGGCTGGCGCCCAGGAAATCAAGAGCGTCGCTGATTTGCGATGCCGAACGCGTTTGGGTGCCGTATGTCAGCAGCCGCGCTGCCAAATGCGCCAAGCCCTCCTGGCCGGCGGTGTCATAACGCGAACCGGCCTCGATCAACAGCTCAACGGAAACGATCGGTAGCGCCCGTTGTTCGGAAACCAGAAGCACAAGGCCGTTGTCAAGCACCACACGTTTAGGGGCGAGCCCCGCCGCCATCGTAGGGACCGCAGAGAGCATGCCTATGACAGACCAGAACACAAGGGCGACTATTTTCATTGTGGCGTTT
>DATACQ010000419.1:0-14516 GCA_036258955.1 Binatia bacterium | reverse complement strand
GACGTCACGCAGGAGGCGGCCGCTTCGCTCGGCCTGGTGCGGCCCAGCAGTGACAGCATTGCGCAGGTCACGGAGGTGTCCGAAGGCAGCCCGGCCGCCGAAGCAGGGGTCAAGCAAGGCGATTTGATTCTTGAATACAATGGCAAGCCGGTACCCAAGAGTATCGATTTCCCGGCGATCATCGCCGATACGCCGCCAGGACAGAAAGTCACTCTAAAAATTTTTCGAGACAAAAAAGACTTGACGATGCCGGTCAGGATCGGCGAGCTAGCGGAGGAATCCGAGTCACCTCTGACTGCCGAAGCGAAAGACCCTGAGCTCGGCATCAAGGTTCAGCGGATTACGCCCGAAGCCGCTCGGCGCTTGGGCCTGAGCTCCACCAAGGGGGTACTGATTTTAGAGGTCCAGCCCGGCAGTCCCGCAGACTCGATTGGTTTGGAGCCCGCTGACGTGATTCGCGAGGTCAATCAGCGGCCGGTTAATAATGGCAGCGACTTCGAAAGAGCGTTGCGACAAGCGAGGCGCGGCGAGCGAATCCTGTTACTTGTGCAGCGTGGTGATAACGCGGTATTCTTTGCTTTGAAGCGCAAGGGTTAATCGCGGCCGTTTGTCGCGCCAGACGAGCGCGCGACGACCACGACGACAAGCAACCAAACGGCCGACGAGGAGGTTCTTATGTTCGGACTTGGAGTTCAGGAACTCTTGATCATATTCGGTATCGCCATTGTGATCTTCGGTCCCAGTAAGCTGCCGCAAATAGGTGCGGGTCTAGGCAAAGCGATTCGGGATTTTAAAAGAGGGGTGAGCAGCAACGAGGAAAACGATGAAGCTGAGAAAGAAGGCAAAAAACCCAGCAGCAAAGATCTCCCGACTTAGCTTTTAGATCGCACCCGCTTTTCCGCCCTCGCCGTGCGCCCTAGAATGGATGCGTTCGGGGCCTCACTTCTTTCCAACTACAACGGACCGATCGAAAACCTGCTATGTACCGTGTGGGGTATTTAGTGCTGGCGCGCTGAAGCGTAACCGTTGCGATCCTTGGTACCGACCAAGACCGTGTAGAGAGAGGGTTTGGTGATTTTGTAGACACGTTCCACGCTCAGGTTCGTGGAGGCGATGAATGGTTTCAGTTTCAGATCGGTGCGCCAGCCCAACCAGCGGGTAACCGGATCGAGCGAGCGGGTTAACAATCCCAGCACCGGGACATCGCTGGTAAAGTGGTTGACAATCACAATTTTGCCGCCGGGCTTGCAGACCCGTTTGGCCTCCTTGATCATCGCCACCGGATCGGGAACGACAGTCACGACGTGAAACGCCATTACGTAATCAAAGGAATCGTCGGGAAAATCCAAAGCCAGGGCGTTCATCTCCAACACCCGGATGTGAGTCCAGCCGTTTTCCGCGATTTTTTGCCGCGCTCGGGTCAGCATGTCGGGGGCGAGATCGATGCCCGTAACCTGACAATGCGTCGGGTAGGCGGGAAAGGAAGTGCCGGTACCGGCGCCGACTTCAAGTACTTTGGCGCCGCGCGGGATTTGCAAATCCTCGATGACACGCTCCAAGCGGGAGTAGAAGATTTTGCCAAAGACCTTATCGTATAGCGGCGCAAGCTCCGCGTAGAGCTTGCTTTCATGTGCCTCGATTTCACCCATGACCTGCCCCCCCCACGCAAAAAGCCGCCTCAAGCATCACGGATGTCGCGGCTCTGATTTCGATTAAATACGGAGATATCTCGCTTCCGGAATCTCCACTGTTTGCCTTTTTTAAAAGCCGGCAGAATATTTTTACGCGCGAATTCATTTACTGTGTCCGGACTCATATCGAGAATCACGGCAACCTGTTTGCTGTTCAGCAATTCCTCGTCTCGGTCCAACATAACTCTCCTCGAAGCAGTAATCTAGTCGCTAAGCTAAAAAGAGATTTTTTCTAACAAGTTCGCCGCAGGCATGTCAAGCAAATTCCCCCCGCGCGAGTTTATTGAAGGAGGTCGGCACCTAGTCAGAACTCGTCGGCTTCTCCCTCCCTTGCGCGGCTAGTGAAGTTCCATTAGCATGATTCGCGTCACGCCGGTCACTCTCGCGTGTACCCGCCGCTCGGCCCGATGGCATCAATCGTGTTAACGAATCTACTGGACATCACATTAGCCGCATCGCGGCCGGTTGCATGAAGAGGTTCGTGACGCTTGCCGGTTATCTCGGCGCTGCTCTCATCCTGTTCTCGATTGTTCTCAGCCTGGCTTTCTATCACCTCGCAAGGACCGGAGACTTTCGCCGTTATCTACTGAATGCGATCGAGCAACAAACGTCCTTGAAAGTTCAGCTCGGGAACGCTGATCTGGAGATCGGACCCGTCCTCGGCGTGTCGTTCGGCGACGTCATCCTGGCGGAATCTGATCTCGCTTCGCCGGCCCTCAGGGCGGAACGCGTTACCGCGCGCGTAGCCTTCTGGCCGCTACTGAACCGCCAGTTGGTTTTCTACGAACTGCGCGTGAAAAGCCCGGATGTTCGCTTGACGCGCGATCGCGAAGGGGAGTTTCCTTTACTTGCGCGGTTGCTCAACTTTCCTTTTTTTAAGCAAGATCATGCGCAGTTCAAACTCGATCTACGAACGCTCAGGATCTCCGGCGGGAAATTTGAGCTGATCGACAGGTCCGCCGAGGGTCCGCCTATCACTACGCGCCTGCATGATGTCGCGCTCGTATTGGAGAGAGAGCGGGCGGCCGTTGTGCAACAAGCATGGCGCCACTGGGTGAAATCAACGCCCAAAGAACCCCAAGGCCCTGCGCTTAATGTAGATATTTCAGCCGCCGTCGAGCGGCAAGACCACCGCGCAGACTGGCGCGCACAGGGGAAGGTGGTTTTCCCCGACGGTAAGATTGATCTTATGCAAGCCTGGTGCGACCTCCAAATGCGCATTAGTGGCACGGCGGCTGCCCTTGCGGGAATGTCCGGCAAGCAACAGCTGGGCTTCCAAAATCTAAGTGGCGTCCTGGATTCCCGTTTTCGCATCCAGGGAACTCTGCGCCATCGGCTGGATGCGACCGGAACTCTGGATATCGGAAGTTTGTCAGTCGATGCTCCCGAGCTATTTGCGACGCCGCTGAATGTTGGGGATGGCCGCTTGCTTCTAGCTATTCAGATACAGCCGGAACTATGGACCGTTTCGCGTGCGGATTACCGCTCCGAAGAGCTTAACTTGGCCATCAACGGGGAAGTGCGACCCACTGCTGATGGCGACGTGCGCTTACAGCTCAATTTCTCTACCAAGCCGTTGCCGCTGGGCGTCTTCAAAAAGTATTTTCCGCTACACTGGTTGGAACCGTCGCCACCGGCTACATTGCTGCACGCGCTTACCGAAGGAGAATTGGTTTTTCACAACGCGGGCGTGAACGCGACACTCGCCGAGATACGGCACATGGTGAAAACTGGCATCGACGAACGGCTGTGGTTCGAAGCCGAACTGCGGAACGGCGTCGCGAGTTTTTCCGGTTATCCACCGTTGCGCGCCCTCAAAGGCAACCTCGTTTTGGAAAAAAGTCGGGTCGCATTCCACAGCATCAGCGGCACGGCCGGTCAAACGCATGTCGCGGAGCTCAACGGTAACTACGATCTATCCGCGGGCGGGCTGCAACTGCGAGCTCGCGGCGTAGCCGATCTCGGCGAACTGCGCGAGCACGCGCAACGCGGCATTTTGCCCCCGGAAGTGACCCGAGCCTTCTTGTCTGTCGAGTCTCTGGGTGGCAAAAGCAAATTCGAAGTCGGGCTCACCCAGCTGCCCAACGGCGCGCGCCGCGCCGAAGGTAATCTCACCCTCGAAAAAGCGCAGCTGCACTGGGGCACGCATGTCGTGAGCGAGATCGATGGTGACCTTGCTTTTACGCCCACAGAGATCAAAGGGGAGAACGTGCGCGCTGTCATTCACGGGTCGGCCGTGGGGATGCGGCTGGCCCTTAGGAATTACGCCACCGCTGACGGCGTGTTCGAAGTGGCAGTGGAATCCGCTGGCATCAAAGCCGGTATGTTGACGAGTCTCATCCTCGACAAGGCCTCGATGGAGGATGCCGGGATTGTTCGCGGCTCGGTCCGATATCGCGGCTCGATCAATGACAAACATCAACGCATATTCACCGGTGATCTCGAGCTGATCGATGTTCAAGTGCCGGCTCAGCCTTTGGTGCAACCCTTACGCCAGCTGAGCGGCAAGATTAGCATTGATGAGAACGGCGTCGACTTCCAAAATCTGACGGCCTTACTTGTGGGCTCTCCGGCGAGCGCGAGCGGCCGATGGCGTTTTGCGGAAAAGCCGCAACTGATTTTTGATTTCGCGGCTCCTAACTTGGATCTTGCTTATCTGATCTCGCAAATTGATCCGGAATCCACCGGGTTTTACGCGACCTTACAAGCGGAAGGGTACGTGAGCGTTGGCAAGGGGCGTTTGAAAGATTTCGAATTTACCGATTTGAGAACCAGGTTGATTCTCGACCGCCGCACGTGGCGCTTCCCGAATCTGACGCTACGCGGCGGCGGCGGGTCGGTAAGCGGGCCGCTGGCCATCGCGCACAAACCCGATACGCTTGGCATCGCGACCGCGCCCAAGATTCAGGACGTCCCCATGGCCGCCCTTCTGCGCTGGCTTGAGATTACGCAGTCCGAGATCACGGGGGCCGTAGACATCACCGGCAAGTTTGACACGTCCGGGAGTGATGCGCCTGAGCGCAAGCGCAATTTAACTGGCGCGTTCAATCTGAGAATATCCGACGGCACCATTCACCGGATGCGGATCCTTGTGCAGCTTCTTAACGTCCTAGACTTGTCCCGCTGGTTCACCTTCCAGCTGCCTGATCTTAGCAAGGACGGTATTCGCTTCCGCGCTATCACCGGCGACTTCAGGGTCAAGCAGGGCGTGTATTTTACGGAGAATCTTGTCGTCGACAGCGATGACCTGCGCATGACCGGCGCCGGCAAAATTGATGTTGCTAAAGACGAGGTCGATTTGCTCGTTGCCGTACGGCCGTTCGCGGGGGTCGACACGGCGATTAATTACATCCCCTTGCTCGGCCGGGGGATAGCGGCCGTAAAGAATTCGTTTTTGGTCGCGAGCTTCAATATCAAGGGACCTATCGATGATCCGGCCATTACTCCCGCCCCGCTGGGCACGCTCTCGGAATGGGTTTTCGGCGTGCTGCGCATTCCCAAGAGCTTAATTCCCTTCGCAGCGGAGGAGAAGGAATTCAAGGCGCAGCCGGAAGAAAAATCTGCCGCGCCGAATCCATGAAGCCGCAACTGACGCTGTACACGCGCAAGGACTGTTGTCTCTGCGATGATATGAAAGAGATTATCCGGCGTGTGGCGGCTCGAACGCCGCTGCAATTGACCGAGATCGACGTGGATAGTGCGCCCGAGCACCGTGAGTTGTTTGGCAGCGAAGTGCCCGTGCTGTATATCGGCGACCGGAAAGCGTTCAAATACAACGTCACAGAGCGCGACTTGCAAAGACGGCTCTCCAAGCAGTACGGCTTCGCCGCGAGGCTGGCGCGAAAAGTCCTCGGACGGCAGTAAGGTTGGCTGGCTAACCTCGACCCTAGGAAAGGGTGCGAACGACGGTTTGTTCGAGAGCTTGAGCCGGCGAAAACATAGCGGCATTCTGAAACTCGACTACTCGATGCCAGGAGGCAGTCATGGCGAATCAGATAGTCTGGTGCGATATACCCGCTACGGATCTGGAGCGGGCGATTCGGTTTTACTCAGTCGTGCTTGGGGCGGCTATAAAAAAAGAAGACTTAGGCGGTGCGGCGGTCGGCGTTCTGCCCCATAGCGA
The DNA here is from genome assembly GCA_036258955.1 of Binatia bacterium. Classification (GTDB taxonomy): domain Bacteria; phylum Desulfobacterota; class Binatia; order UBA9968; family UBA9968; genus DATACQ01. Next base: position 8,702 of record DATACQ010000419.1, on the reverse strand, counting down.
CGGCGAGGTGGGCGGGTGTCTTTTTCTGAGTGACAATGAGAAGCCGTCGGAGCGCGGTGTCATGATCTATCTGAATTGCAACGGCCGTCTCGATGATGCTATCGCCGCGGTGGCTTCTAACGGCGGCAAAGTTTTGCAGCCGAAACACCAGATCGGCCCCTTTGGTTTCCGCGCTATTATCCTCGACAGCGAGGGCAATCGCGTTGCGCTGCATTCCGATTAGGTTTAACTTAGCGGCGAGCTGGAACGAGTATCCAGTTGCATCTAGGATGAAGCCCCTCAATCGCGGCACGAGCTTGCAAATTTGAGAAGAGCGGCTTTAGCGGTACTGCGATTAATTCCAAAATGAAAAAGACTGCCGGGGTTTCCGATGTCGGCGTGCTCGCCGAGACGTGCTTCTCGTCTTGCGCAATTTTCCACGGCCCCCGAAAAGATTCGGCCGGCTGAGATCCGAGCATGATGCCCCCTCGATACTTACCCGTGCTGCTTATGTTTGTGGCGCTTTATCTCCCATCGTCGGTGGGCGCGGCTGAGTCCGAGAAAAATACTTCCAAGGGTCCCGTCGCCAAAGATCAACCGGTTGGCTGGATGTTAGCTGGCCGAGAAGGCGCATGTGCTCCGCTCTCTGTGCTGGCAAAAAGGGGAAGCGAGTTCCGCGATGTCGAAAGTCCTGAGCAGCTCGCAAAAAAAATGCGCGCCGCCGGCCACAAGGTGGAAGTCAAGGAACATCAGCTGGCCAGCCGTCCCGCGGTGGAAGTTCGCGTTCCGGACCGCGGTCTCTACGTTATGTTCGTCAAAGCGAGCCTGTGCGAGAAGATCGAGACAGCGCCGACAAAGTAGCTTCGAATTCCAGGTTTCTGGTTCTCCACTCATTCGGCTCGAATTCTTAACGAGTAGCTGCAGGTTCATCTTGAACCAGAAATTCGAAACTAGAAAGTTCAGTTATTCTTCATCCTGTCTTCGCCGCGGCCGGTCGGATTGTTTCAGTATTTTCTTGCGCAGCCGGATCGATTGAGGTGTGACTTCTACCAGCTCGTCTTCGGCAATCCAGTCTAGCCCTTCTTCCAAGCCCATTTCGCGATGTGGCGAGATGATGATGTTTTCATCGCGTCCTGCCGCCCTAATATTCGTCAACTTTTTCTCGCGGCAGATATTCACGTTTAGATCCACGTCCCGCGAGTACTCTCCGATAACCATACCTTCGTACACGCGCGCGCCCGGCGGGATGAAAATGGCGCCTCGTTCCTGCAGATGAAAAACCGCATAGGGAGTAGCCGTCCCCTCACGGTCTGATACCATCGCGCCGTTGCTGCGCGCTTGAATCGCGCCGTGCCACGGCGCCCAGCCATCAAACAGCGCGTTCATGATCCCCGTACCGCGGGTGTCGGTTAAAAAGCGCGAGCGAAAGCCGATCAGGCCGCGTGACGGCACGCTGAACTCCAGGCGCACGCGGCTCGAGCCGGCATGCACCAGCTTGGTCATCTTGCCCTTACGGATAGCAACAAGCTGTGAAACGACCCCGATGAAGTCCTCAGGGATGTCTATGGCCAGCAATTCGATAGGTTCATGGACGGCACCGTTGACACTGCGAGTGACAACCGTGGGTTTGGAAACCATCATCTCGTAACCTTCCCGGCGCATAGTTTCGATGATGATCGCCAACTGAATTTCACCTCGGCCAGTGATTTGAAACGAGTCCGACTGATCGGTATCAGAGATGCGCAGGCTGACGTTCTTTTTCTGCTCATGATAGAGCCGTTCGCGGAGCTTGCGCGAGGTTACAAAGTCGCCTTCGCGCCCTGCCCACGGGGAGTTGTTGGCGCTAAAGATCATCGCGATCGTAGGTTCGTCGATACGCAGCGGCGGCAGTGGTTTGGGGTTCTCCCGGTCGGTGATGGTATCGCCTATACCGATATCTTCAATACCGGCAATGGCGACAATATCGCCCGCCTCGGCCCCGGAGACCTCGATCCGTTTCAATCCTTGCCAGCCGTAGACCTGCGTGACTTTGACCGGATGGGATGCGCCGTCGGCGCGGCAGAGAGTGTAGTGTCCTGAGGCGATCTTGCCGTTTTTCAAGCGACCGACCGCCAGCCTTCCGACGTAATCGTTGTAGTCGAGATTGTTCGCTTGGAATTGCGTCACGTGGTCGGCGTCTGCGACGGGACCAGGCAGCGTATTAACGATCAGCTCAAACAGCGGTTGTAAGTTTTCGCCCGGCTGCTTGAGCTCCCGCGTAGCAGTCCCCGCACGCGCGTTGGTGTAAACAACCGGAAAATCGAGCTGCTCTTCAGTGGCATCCAAATCGATAAAGAGATCGTAGATTTCGTCTAGAACCTCCGCCACACGGGCGTCGGGCCGGTCGATCTTGTTAATGCACACAATCGGCGGGAGGTTCGCTTCGAGGGCCTTTTTCAAAACGAATCGAGTTTGCGGCAGCGGCCCTTCTGACGCATCGACGAGCAACATAACGCCGTCGACCATGGCCAGGGTGCGTTCCACCTCGCCGCCGAAGTCGGCGTGTCCCGGCGTGTCCACGATGTTTATTTTCACATCGCCGAAACGAACCGTCGTGTTTTTTGCCATAATGGTAATGCCGCGTTCGCGTTCCAAATCCATGGAGTCCATGACCCGCTCTGCGACATGCTCGTTAGCGCGAAAGATGCCGCTTTGGTGGAGCATGGCGTCCACGAGCGTAGTCTTGCCGTGATCGACGTGAGCGATGATCGCGATGTTACGAAGATCCGGACGGCGATTAACGTTTACGTGAGCCATCCTCGATATTTGAGAGTGCGGCGCCTGCAATGTCAAGCGGGCCCGATCGGTTCAACGTTCAATGTTCAAGGTTCAAGGAAGAAACATGAGGGCTCTGCTGCATCCAAAACCTTGAACTTTGAACCTTGAACTTTCAACTGAATTTTCCGATGCCACGTCGGAAAATTCGTTTGACCCAGACCGGTAGGTGGGTAGAATGGCGGCGACAATAAAGGAGAAGTATATGAACGCCATTCTCGTTGCTTTTCTAGGGTTCCTCTTCTTGTCGTTGCCGCTCGCGCTGACTGTGCGGGCCGCGGAGAATATCCGCGTCGCATACCCGTCGCTCAACACATCGGTGTACTGTCTCATCATGGCGCAGAAGGAGGGGTATTTAAGAGAGGAGGGATTGGATCTCCAGTTGCTCAGTATTCGCGGCGAGATTGCGATTAGGAGCGCGCTTGCAGGCGAGATCGACTACTTTACCAACGCCGGCAGCGCCCTCGCTGCGGCTGTACGCGCTGTTCCGGTGAAAATCGTCACAGTTTTTCAAGACAAACCGGGTTGGGACCTGATTGCTTTGCCGGGCATCAAGTCGATCGGGCAGCTACGCGGCGGGACCATTGGCGTCATGTCACCCGAAGGTTCCCTTGCCGTAGTCGCGCGGCAGATTTTACGCCAACACGGCCTCGAACCGGGAAAAGACGTCAACCTGGTAACGATGGGTGGAGACTCGGTCCGGCTACCGGCCCTGCAGGCAAAAGCGATTCAGGCAACGCTGTTCAATACAGGTATGAGCCTGCAAGCGCAGAAAGAAGGCTTCAACAAGCTCGCCGCCGCGGCAGACTACGCTACCGTGATAGAGGGCGGTCTGGCTGCGGGAACTGAAAAGATCAAGCAAAATCCCGACAAGGTTTTTCGATTCGTGCGGGCCGCCCTGAAAGGTCTCCAGTTTTTTGTTACGAAGCGCGAGGCGGCAGTGCAAACCATGATGGAGCAGTCTCGCATGACGGATCGTGCTCTAGCCAACGCCATTTATGACATCCAAACCAAGCTTACGTTGCGCAACGGATTCAGCGACGACAAGACACTGCAGACGATGATCAACGACATGATAAAGACGACAAAAGTACAGCGTGAACTGAAAGTCACTGATGTATTCGACCTGGAATTCGTAAAAAAAGCGAGCGACGAGCTCAAAGCCTCGGGCTGGCGGCCCTGACGGGCAGTTCAAGATTCAATGTTCAAAGTTCCAGGTTTTGCTCGCGCGAATATACACGTGATTGCGAGCCAACTCAGTACGCCGTAGGGAATGTTCCGAATTTGGAAGGAAAATTGGGCGGCGCTTGTTTAGATCGCCCCTCGGTACCTCCGTCGTTCTCTTTGGTTCCCTCAATCTTGAACCTTGAACATTGAACTTTGAACCGGAAAATCGGCGATGCCGTTTTTTCTTTGTTTCCCCCGCGCAATGTGCTAACGACCTAACCAAATCAGTTGCTCCCGGAGGGCTCATGGATTGGATCTTGGAAACCACGCCGACGTTTTCCTATGTTTTTCTTCGTCTCGGCCTGGCGGTGACCTTCTTCTTCCACTCAACGCAGCAGATCTTTGGTTGGCATGGCGGTCGGGGCTGGCGCGGGATGATCAAGAATTGGAACGAAAAATATCACGTACCGGTAGCGGTGGGCGCGCTTGGAATGGCGATCGAGTTCTTCGGCGCTATCTCGATGCTGTTGGGTTTTCTGACCCGCCCATTTGCCCTGGCGTTAGCAATTTTCATCGGCAATGCGATGATCATGTCTCACTGGGGCCACGGATTCTTTCTCGCGCGAAGACCCGGCGAAGCCAGCGGGATTGAATACGTACTGGCGCTTTTCCTCATGGCGATGGCACTGGTTGTCGGGGGCGGCGGCGCATACTCCATCGATTGGCTGCTCACGCGGTAGCAAGACTGGAGTGATGGAGTATTGTTGTGGTGGAGTTCGCTGGCGATTCTCAGCCCGGATTCCGCAGTTGGTCTTGATGCGCAGGCGAGGAGCAAACCTTCGTAGCGAAGCCAATAGATTCTGCCTCTGACCGGACGTCGATCAGCGATGCTTGTGCCCTACCAAAACTTTTAAACCAGTGGCAGCGAAAAGGGCGAAAATGACTTTGAAGCTGCACGCTTGGTGTCTTCGCTACTTCAGGTTCGCCCCTCGTTCTCGCGGTAGCTAGGTTCAACTGCGGAATCCGGGCTCAGTCGACCTGACGGTTTTCGGACCTTGAACGTTGAACTTTAAACCGCGCGCACGCGCGGTTTAAATCCCCATATTGTCTTCCGGTTTGCGCTTGATCTTCTCCTTCACCCGCGGAATGCCGCTCCAGTCCCCCTTCATCCAATATTCGGTGAGGCTGCCGAAACCGCCGAGGATCATTCCCAGAACAAGAATGAAATACCAAAGCCCATTGCTGTAAGGGCTGATCATCGCCATCAGGGTAGCCACCAATTGGGCAGTGCCGCCTCCCATAACAACTCCAAGAAACAGCCGCGTCTCGCGCTGAAACCCTGCGTGCTTCGAGTAAATACCGAGCAACAGGCTCACCACGAACGCCAGGAATGGTGCCAGGAAAACGGCAAAAATCGCGCCGGCGCCCGCCCCCTGAAGGGAAGCGTTCTCCAAGGCTTCTTCTTCGGTTGTGGTGGCGACTCGAAACTCCCCCGAAATAACTCCGAGAATAAAATGCAGCGCGCCGTAAATGCCCAAGTCTGGGCGTAGGCCATTGATATACAAATCGAGGTGGGTCTGAAGCTTCTGCGTCGCCTGGGCTACAGGAAAGCGCGGCTTGAGTTCGGCGCCGGCTTCAAATCCGATAAGGTGCTCTTTGCGCGCGATCACCAGGAGCAGGCTCCTTTTCGACTCTGCTTCGTCCAGCGGGAGCTTGCCTAGAGCCTCGGCAGCGAGAGCTTCGATACTTTCGTTCTCTTCCAGACGCGGCACGGTGAGTATGCTGACCGTGTGACCGGTTTGAGTTTTGAAACGCTTCAGCCGCTGAGTCAGATCTTCGTGGCTCGCGGGGGGAAGCATGTACGCCAAATCGTTCACGGTGGTCTCAAGCGGCGGCAATTGGCGTACTAACCCCGGAGAACCGTAAGCGAGGCTCGTCAGAACTAAGAAGCGCAGAACACTTGTGAACATCATGCTGTCGGTAATCTCATCCTTGATAAATCCTGGTGAGCACCGCCGGAGCGAACATTAAGGTGACTCATTGTGGTCCGCTGCTATTTTTACTACCCAGCGCCGACTCCAAGATTTTGTCGCGATTGGCGATGTTAAGCCGACCTCCGCGCGCTACGCTCCAAAGCCAGCCGGGTGCGCCGCTCCAGGGCCACCAGCTCTGCTTCAGCGAGGGGAAAGCCGAACTGTTCATTGCGCATGCGCAAGCGCTGGCTGGATACCTCAGTGATGATACGGGTAGCCCGTACAAACGCCGCCTCGTTTGTGATCAGCCCGTCGAGCGAGCGGCCGCCGGCGTCCTTGTGTTCCGTTTCGTCGGCGAGAATTTCTTTGAAGGCTCGGGCGATTTTCCCCTCGAAGCCTCTTGGCTTCAGTTTGCTACAGACCGCGTACAACGCGCCGCCGCCTCCTTCCGTTAGGGTGATGGCGGCCCGTTCCAATGTCTCGTCCTTGCGGCGAATTTCTTTGCTCCTGATAACGCCGCTGCCGTGTAGCAAAGTTGCATAACTGCGGGAATAGCGCCCGCGAATCTTGGCGAGCTTCTTGTCTTGCGCCAGCCAGAGCAAATCGCGTGGAGTAATTTTTTTGCCGCTGGCTTCCTGCAGCAGATCCATTACCAGCCGCGCATGTTTAGTCTCGTCCGCGAGTTTCTCCGTCAGCTCCTCAAAATCGTGACGATCAACGCCGCGGTCTATCTCCGGGTAGAGCTTGGCCAGCGCGCTGAAGATCGGCTTAATGGCCGAGTATTCTTTGTACGCCTGGGCGCTCAGCCACCGGCGATGATCTCGTTTCTTGCGGGTCTTTTTAAAGAAAGCCCTAATGACCGCCACTTCGGCAGCGCGATAAGCCCGAGCAAGTTTGCCCAGGTCGTTGATGTAGCGGTTCACGGCCATTGCTAACGCGGCAAGGGCACAACCCATCCACATTTCCGGCAGGTCCTCAGCGTCTCGTCACCGTAGAAAGCTTGATAAACCTGGCCAACCGGATCTTCACGGTAATCTCCCACTTCAGCCTGCGCTTCATGTATTTTTTCTTGGCACCGATCGCAGTACCAGACGAATCGATCTATCTCTCGAGGCCTGCGCTTGCGTTCAAAGACAATGAACCAGGAGTTCTCCTCCAGCCGCGGCGAGTGTGGCACTCCTCCCGGACAGAGCAACATCTGGCCGGCTTTGATGACGGCCGTGTGCTCACTGCCTTCCGGAGTGCGGTAGACTAAACGCTGCACGCCGCTCAGTTGTAACGTCACTTCGTCGGCGGGATCGATGTGGAAGTCTCTGCGCTCTTTGCGTCCGCTACTCAAGAACGCAATGGACTCGGAATCCTGCCATACAACACAGCGGGTCTTGCCTTCGGATTTGACGCGTTCAACGAGTTCGTTGAGATCGACGGGGCTGAGTTCCTTCATGACCAGACTATAGCGCTTTCCAAAGCGGCGGGGCAATCGCGGGAGACCCTCAAAGGCCCGCCTAGAAACGGCTCGCCGTTTTACATCGGTTAAGCAGGTGAGGTTGAGGTCCGACCTAGCTTAGCTCAACGTGTCCGGATCGCCTTGACGGGTCCGCGATTGCGATGATAAGTGTTGGTTCGACAGATTCGATTCGGAGGTGCCGTATGGCTGAGCGAGTTTGGGATCGTTTTCTTACCGAACAAGACAAAGCGACTTTGGTTAACAAAGCTGAACGTCGAGTGGGATTTGGCGAAAGACCGGCGTTGCTCCTGATAGACCTTTACCGTTGGGTCTTCGGGGACAAGCCTGAGGTGGTGACGGAAGCCATTAAGACTTGGCCGGGTAGCTGCGGCCTTGCCGCCTGGGATGCCATCCCCCATATTCAGAGATTGCTCGCTAAGGCACGCGAAGTTGGCATCCCGGTCATTCACGTCACCGGCTTGGATGGTGTGGCGGTGGAGCCCTGGTCGTTTCGCCGCGACGGCAAAAAGCGCGCTACGATGAGCGCCGAAGATCTTGATCGGTTTCGCCGTCGCTTCGAGATCGTTGACCAAGTAAAACCGATTCCCGGAGAGACCGTGCTGAAGAAGACTTCCCCCAGCGCCTTTTGGGGTACGCCGCTCATCGGGCATCTCAACTTCCTCGGGGTGGACACGCTTATTACCTGCGGCGAAAGCACCAGTGGTTGCGTGCGCGCCAGCGTTGTTGATGGTACCACCAACCGGTTGCGCATGATCGTAGCCGAAGAATGTGTTTTTGACCGGCACCAAGCCTGCCACGCGATTAATCTTTTCGACATGAACCAGAAGTATGCGGACGTGTTACCTCTGGATGAGATCATTAAATACCTCGATGCCTGGCGCGCGGAGAAAGCTGGACAGGTGGGTTATGCCAACGACAGCATCGCCTACCTGAAGGATCTCGGTGTAGGCGAAGAATACAAGGGCTTACGCTAGCAGGCTGCTGAAAAGGCTCATAGGCTTCGTTGCGCTCAGTCGCCTCGCTACAACGTACTGGCTCTGTACGCCTCCGCTCGTCGCCTAGCGCGCGCCTCGCCTCTGAGACCTTTTGAGCAACCTGCGTGCAGTGTATTTAAAATCAATAGACCGGGGGATTACTTTAAGGCCGGAGATTCGGGTTCCGAATAAACATTGAACCGTGAACATTAAACCTTGAACTCACCTATCGGCGGGAGGTTCTTTTTTGAAACCGTACCAGGCAATCACTAGTACAATCAACGAGCTGAGGGCCATGGCTTGAAAGCCTCGTTCGTAGCCCATCTT
>DATACQ010000418.1:0-4493 GCA_036258955.1 Binatia bacterium | reverse complement strand
CGAAAATGCCATCATCCTTAATTTTCGATTTGATGACGTCGTAAAATTCCCGGGTATACAGATTCGCGATGCCGGCAATCCATGGATTCGACGGCTCGGCCGTAATGACATCGTAGTATTTCGGAGTGGCAAGAATGTAGTTGCGCCCGTCGGTGGGGATCGTTCGCACTCTCGGATCTTCCAGCACGCTGGAGTGGCGGGAGTGACGGGCGTGGCGGTAGAGCTTGTCGATGGCGCCGCGATAGTCCTTGTCTTCGGAAAGCTTCATTAAGCGCGTGCGCTCTTCTTCTTCCATCACGCCCTTGTAATACAGCCGCTTCTCCGCTTCGTTGTACCACACCCGGCTCTCTGAATCGTCCGTGGGAAACTTCACGTTTTCGGGCAGCGCCGGCACCGCCACCCATGCACGGTCGAAAAATTTGCTCGCCTCGATCATTGCCGGCTCGATCTCAATGACCTCGATCTCCTTGAGGGTTTTAAACGTGGCGAGCGCCTTAGCCGACATGCCGCTGCCGAGCCCTATGGTCAACGCCTGTTCGGCTTTGGGGTGAAGCATCATCGGAATATAACTGGTCATAAGCTGGCTCAGCGCGTCGCCATACGAGCCATCGATCTTGCCGTTGGATTTGAAGTAGATGTATTCACTGCCGGTAATCCGATGCACGCTGACGGTGGTGGTCAAACCCTCTTTGTAAAACAGCACATCGTCGCGCTTCATTTCCTCGATGCGCAGCGAGTCGCTGGGCAGGCTTTCATACCTGTCGTTGTAGATAGTCACACCGCTGGTCAAGATGTGCCGGTCCCATCGCGGCATCCGTAGCGGCACGGCGACTGCCACTAACATCGCCGCCGCGCCCAAACTGTAGCGCGGCAAGGGCGCCAAGCGGGTATCACTCAGAACGAGCCAGCAGCCGATCGCCAGATTCATGACGACGCCAAAAATAATAGAATTCTGAACGCCGATGTTGGGAATAAGAATGAAGCCGCCGGCAAATGCCCCAAGCACGGCGCCGACGGTGTTGGCGGAATAGGAAATTCCCACCCCGCTGCCGACGCGGTAAAGACTTTGCGTGAAGAGCCGCGCCACCAGGGGAAAAGTCATTCCGAGAAGCACGGTAGGAATGAACATTACCAGCGCCGAGAGAAAAACTTGAAGATACAAAAAGACGCTAAACGTATCGCCGAAGCCGTGCAGCAGGCGCACGAAAATGAGCGGCAGCCGCTCAAAAAGCGGGATGGTTGCCAGTGCGGCGAGGCCCACCCATAGTTCAACCACACCGAAAGTACTGAGACGCGCTTCGCGTTCGCCCATGAAACGGGCATAAATAAATCCTCCTAACGCCAAGCCGATCAAGAAAGTCACGAGCATGGTCGTGAACGAGTAGATGGAACTGCCAATAACCAATGTCAACGCTCGGGTCCAGGCGTTTTCGTAGACCAATGAGGCAAATCCCGACAACGCAAAGGAAATCAGAACAACCCAGCGCAGGGACGACGACGCCTCGGGTGCCGGCGCCGCAGCCGGCACCACCGCAGCTTGCTCCACCGCAGCGTCACTGAGGACATGCTGGGGCTCTTTCTCGCGCAAGCGATCGACAACGACGATCAGCACAGCAATGACGAGGTTGACGGCCGCCGCGAGATAAACCGTAGCGCGCATGCCCAGAGTAGGGATAAAGAGGAATCCGGCAGCGGCGCACCCGATCACGGCGCCCAACGTATTCGTCGCATAAAGATCGCCCACTCTCCGGCCGAACTGTGCGAAGCTGCGCACGTAGAAACGGCTTAGCACCGGCAGTGTCGCCCCCATCAGCAATGTCGGGAACACCAGCAGGACAAAAGATAAAGCGAAGAGCACCAGGTTGAACAGAAAGGGATGAGTTTCGTTAAGACCGAAAATTGGCCCATAGAGTTTTTGCGCCAGGGTGAAAAGCCAGGGGACGGCAAACCCGTAGATGCCGACTCCCGCTTCAAGAATCCCGTAGAGTAGGAAATCGTTCTTCCCGCGGTCCGCAATCTTACCGAAAATATAACTGCCGATGGCAAGTCCCGCCATAAACGCCGAAAGGACCGTGGCGATAGCGTATGTGGTGTTACCGAAAATCTGCGTTAGCATCCGGGTCCAGACCACCTGGTAGAGCAGTCCGGCGGCGCCGGAAAAGAAAAAACAAAAAAGACCGACCAGGAGCAGCCAGTCTTGTCTAGAAAGCTGCGGTTGCACAGGCATACACGTCTCCGTAAGCAGGTTGGCGAATTCAAAAGAGATAGCAAGACGCTATACAACTGTAAAGGCTTGTGCTTGCTGTTAGTTGTTGGGTTGTGCCTTTCAAGTTTGGGGTCAAAACTCGAAACGAGAAATTCGGAATTCGAAACTGCGCAAACAGCCGCGTTGACTTTCGAATTTTAGTCGTATATTCGTTTCTTCCATTCAGGCATCCGCGTTGGACGGGCCGCGGGAATCCCTTGTCCGGTTGCGATAAGATCGGTAAGACTCCAGCTCCTGTTGTTGTCACGTTTCCACAATCCGTACGCATGATTTCACTACGCAGAATTTGGAGGCTGTAATGGCACAATCCGCAAAGCGCGACGGCGCCGCCCCTGAAGAGGTTAGGAACCTGAGGAACGCAATCGAATGGATGAAAAAAGAAGGCGACATCCTCATCACCGACAAAGAAGTCGATCCTGATTTGGAGATCACCGGCATCCAGAAGCAACTCGACGGCGGCTGCCCGATACTGTTCAATAACGTCAAGGGCAAGCCCCACCATCGCTGCGTCACCAATCTTTTCGGCGACATGAACGTCATCAACAAGATGTTCGGTTGGAAAGACCACGCCGACCGCACGCGCAAACTGGCTTATGCCATTACCCACCCGATCCCACCCATTGTCGTCGATCAGAAGGACGCGCCGGTTCAGGAGGAAGTCTATGAGAAGCCTGGCGAAGCCAATGATTACGTCGTTCCGATCCGCCACACTGCAATCGAACCGGAGTTGACGGTGGGTTCAGGCAACCGCCTGGTCGCCGGCGAGTATTTCAACGGCGGCACCGATCTGGGTTATAACCGTATGAACTTTCGTTGGGGGAACGTCGGCACGTTCCAGATTTCCCCGGGCTCTCACATGTGGCAGGTGGTGAGCAAGTATTATAAGGATAACAAACTGGTTCCCATTACGATGAATTTCGGCCTGCCGCCCGCCGGTTCGTTGCTCGCGGGCGCCGGGTTCGACTACGTGATTCTGCCGCAGGGCTGCGACGAAGTCGGCATCGCCGGGGCGGTGCAGGGCGCGCCCATGCGCTTGGTCAAAGCGCGCACAGTCGATGCTTATGCTTTGGCGGACGCCGAGGTAGTGCTCGAGGGCTACGTCAATCCCCGGGACCGCCGTTTTGAAACGGCGGAATCGGAAAAAGCCGGCATTCAGGGCCGATTCCATTTCCATCCGGAGTGGGCCGGGTACATGGGTAAGGCCTACAAGGCGCCCACCTTTCACGTTACGGCGGTTACCACACGGCGGCGCGATTCCAAACCCATTATCTTTCCGCTCGGCGTCCATACCCTCGATGACCACAACATCGACACAACCGTGCGTGAAGCTGCCATGTTCGAGCTCTGCGAACGAATGCAGCCGGGGATTATCATGGACGTTAACATCCCCTACTGTATGACGGACTGGGGCGGAGCGATCATTCAGGTCAAAAAGCGCAACCGCATTGAAGAGGGCTGGCAGCGCAACTTCATGGCGGCGATTCTCGCGACCTCCCAGGGTTCCCGGCTGGTGATCGCCGTCAGCGAAGACACGGATCCCTACGACATGGATGACATCATGTGGTGCTTGACCACACGGGTAAACCCGAAGACGGATATCATCAATCCCCTCCCGGGCGGGCGGGGCCAGACCTTCATGCCCGCGGAACGTATGACTGCCGGGGAACGTGAGTGGACCGCGTCGAATACTATGTTCGAAGGCGGAATGGGAATTGACGCAACGGTTCCGTTCGGATACGAAAGCGACTTCATGCGTCCGGTCTATCCTGTTGACCGGGTTGACCTTAAAAAGTGGTTCACGGATCAAGACATTCAGAACGCCCAATCGCGCATGCACGGTTGGGTGCACTCGCTGGCGCGCACGGGTAGATAGCGCGCTAGTCCCCTGGGCTGGATTGCTTTATCTCGTTCGTTCGCTTCATTTCAGCCGGCTCGATCCCCTCCTCCGTCCCCGCATCACGGGGGCGGAGCGAGAGCTTTGACTGTGATTCGACGCGGCGTTGCGGCAACTATATATAGAAGCATCAGGCTCGTCTCTCCCCGGGTATAGTGATATTCCTGTTTGCCTAGCCACTCGCCAATGCTTCTAATCGCTCCAAACGGCGATAGATTTTTCCCGATCTTGCGTTGACAAGTGCCACCCCCTCTGGTACCCCTGGGAGGCACCTCGGAAGGGCTCGGTTGTAACCTTTTTGAACAAAAGGCGGGAAGTATGGAGAAACGTCTT
>DATACQ010000417.1:0-4079 GCA_036258955.1 Binatia bacterium | reverse complement strand
TACTTGTGTCAAACGCCTCAGGACTCTAGGCCGCCCACGTTGGCCAGCTCGAGGTTCTGCTCGATCCCTACAATTCCGGGAAGATGGTACGGGATTTGCGGAGAGAACTGGGGGAAACAGGCGGAGTTGATGCTGGTTTTTATGTGCGTGTCCGCTCCATGATGAGCCCACAGGTAAGTATCACAAACACAAACTACTGACACAATTCAAAGGAGGAATTGCTTATGCCGAACGCGACCCAGTTATTGCGCCAAGACCACAAAAAGGTGGAGGGTCTGTTCAATAAATGCGAGCAGGCCAAAGGCATGGAGGCGAAGAAACGGCTCGCCATGCAGGTCATGAATGAGCTCGAAGTTCACGCGCAGATTGAGGAGGAGATCTTCTACCCGGCCGTAAAAAAAGCGATCGAGGAAGGCGAGTTGGTGGACGAGGCCAAACAAGAGCACCAACAAGCGAAGTCTTTGATGGCACAACTCAAAAGGATGCAGGGACAAGAAAATGGCGCCGCCGAAGAATTCGAGACGAAATTTTCGGAATTGGTAGAAGCGGTGCAGCACCACGTCGAGGAAGAAGAAGGAGAGATGTTTCCGAAGGTGGAAGAGAGCGAAATGGATCTCGCCGAAATAGGTTCGGAAATGGCTGATCGCAAAAAAGAGCTCCTGCAACAAATGGGCGCCACCAAAACACGATCGGCGGCCAAATCGAAAAGCAAATCAAAATCGAAATCCAAGTCGCCGCGGCGGACAAAATCCCGCTCGACGAAGGCGCGAAAGAGTTCCGGTGGAAAGCGGGCACGTGCGCGCTAGCTGTCACAAATCCCCTTAGTCCCCCTTTTCACAAGGGGGACTTCACCCCTCTTTGTTAAAGAGGGTACGGAGATTTGGTGCTTCGGCGAGCCTGGACGTTTATTTACCCTGCTGGGTTTGATTTAGCTTTGCGGTCCGGGTGAGCGCACTGACAGCGATGCGCCTTACTCGTCACTTTTTTCCCAGCACTTCGGCTTTTTCGATCATCCAAGCCCCTTTTAGATTTTTTTGCCGCAGAACGTAGGAGCCGGTCGGCGAGGTCTTAATTCCCATGACTGTCATGCCGTCAAGAACATACTTTCCTTTGACCAACGCGGTATTCGCATCGACGAGGGTAACGTCATCCACGGTGTTAGTCAGGGTTGAGTCTTTCAAGCGGCCACTGCGCTCGTCCAGGAGTCGTTTGCGTATGGAGCTGCGCGAGCGAATGACTGAACCTGTCGGGGTGATCAGCACGCCGTCGGGAAGAAACATGCGCGCGATGGTCTCGGGATCTCCTCGATTCCACGCGAGCACCAGGTTTTTGACCATTGTTTCCGGAGCCGGCACTTTTGACGGCAACTTGACCGGTGCTCGGGCAGACGCCGCATCTGCCTCCGCGACGTGCAGCCGCTGAACACGTTGCTTGCTGAAAAGAAAAAGATCCATCGCAACTGGCGTGAACGAAACCAGGCAAATCAAAACAATTGCCCACGCGACCCCTGGGCTCGTTCGTTGATTGTCGGAAAACATTGACACTCCCCCTGCTGGATGAAACGAGACGCGGCTTGTCACGGGCCAGCAACGCCTTCGTTGCACTCACGAGCAACGGATGTGCCACGTAGAGAAGGAACACGCGCAGTCGGCGAGCTCGAGCACTAGCAACAGCGCGGAGAAGCTTAACCATGCAAGCTCACAAAACTGCGGATATGAAATATGTTGAGAGCTCGAACTCGCGTGCGGAACAGGCCCTGTCGGTATCGCAAGGTGCTTATTATCTCATCACCGGCGCGTGGCCGCTCGTGAGCATGCGCACGTTTGAAAGTGTCACCGGCCGCAAAAGAGATAGATGGCTGGCGAAAACCGTCGGAATGTTAGTGGGCGTCGTCGGCGCGGCGTTAATACTCGCTGCGCGCGATAGGAACTTGAGCGAGGAGGCGCAACTGCTGGGAACGGGATGCGCCGCGGGTCTTGCGGCGATCGATCTTATTTACGTCGCCAACGGACGCATCGCGCCGATCTACTTGCTTGATGCCGCTGCCGAGATCGCGCTGGTAAATTTGTGGACCGGGGTGCGCGTGAAGAGGCGACGCTGCCTCATTGATCGCGAGCGGCTCTATCGGATTCGTGCGGAGTAAGGCCATCATGATAAGCGCAATTATATTCGACATTGACGGCACTCTGGTAGACTCCGTCGATTCACATGCGGCAGCCTGGCAGGTCGCGCTTGAAAGGTTCGGCAAAAAAGTTTCCTTCGAAGAAGTTCGTCGACAAATCGGCAAGGGCGGAGATCAGTTGATGCCGGTCTTCTTATCGGAAAAAGAGTTAGCGCAATTCGGCGACGAGCTGGACGAGTATCGGGGTAAGCTTTTTAAGACAGAGTATTTGCCACGTGTAAAGCCATTTCCTCGTGTTCGGCAGTTGTTCGAGAGGATCAGGCAGGATGGCAAGCGGATCGCGCTTGCTTCCTCGGCTCACGGCGAAGAGCTGACAGCATACAAACGCATCGCGGCCATTGAAGACCTGATCGAGGCGCAAACCTCGTCTGACGACGCGGAGAGGTCCAAGCCATATCCCGACATTTTTCAAGCTGCGCTTGCGCAACTCGGTCCCATTTCACCCGACCGGGTCCTCGTCATAGGTGATACGCCTTACGACGCGCAAGCCGCGACCAAAGCGCATTTGCGCACTATCGGCCTTTTATGCGGCGGCTGGCCTGAAAGAGAGCTGCGTGAAGCAGGTTGCCTTGCTGTTTACCGCGACGTCGCTGATTTGCTCTGCCATTACAACGACTCACCGCTCGCCGTAGACGGCGAACGAATGCGACTGTGACGGTTGACCCCAAGCTTGTCCCAGCTCCGATTCACTAAGGCGTGGCCCTTTCCCAAATCTGAGACGTATCCCGCTCGATCGTCTTGCCGCGGTTTTGATGATGCGTGCTCCGAGCTGATTTGGCATCGAGACGTGCGGTTTGCAGGTTCGTAGCAGTTCCTCCCGCGAGCGCGAAACCTAAGGGAACGAGGCCGAGCTCGCCCATATTTTTGGCATAAGCGTTGCGTTCCCTTTAGCGTCCAGCGCATTCGCCCATCTTGAGCAGCGGTGTAGGCGAACACCACCGCGACAACCGGCGCACGCCCTTCAGCATCAGTCATGCAAACCGACACGAACAAATCATTGAACGCTGCCGGGACGTTGAACGTCGGTACTACCCTGGAGAGGAGACTTCCGGTCGGTGCAGAGGTGCTGCGCGAAGGCGGCGTCAATTTCCGTGTCTGGGCACCGAAGTGCAACTCCGTAGAGGTTGTTTTTGAGCAGGAAGCCGGTCTCTCAAACGGGGCGACCATTACTACCGTCAGCTTGCATCGAAACGAACAAGGCTATTTTGCCGGTACCGCGGAAAACGCGCATGCGGGAATCCTGTACCGCTTTCGCCTGGACTCAGGCGAGATGTTGTTACCCGATCCTGGGTCCCGGTATCAGCCTGATGGCCCGCACGGTCCATCGATGATCGTCGACCCTGCACAATACCGATGGAATGACCATGACTGGCCGGGTGTTCACCTGCACGGTCAGGTTCTCTACGAGATGCACATCGGCACTTACACGTCCGAAGGCACCTGGCGCGCTGCGATGAACCAGCTTGAAGAGCTGGCACGTATGGGTATCACGGTGCTGGAGATTATGCCCGTGAATGAATTCCCCGGCCGCTTCGGGTGGGGCTACGATGGCGTTAACCTATTCGCGCCTACCCGGCTTTACGGCGAGCCGGATGACTTCCGCAGATTCATTGACCGGGCACACAATCTCGGTCTTGGCGTCATTCTCGACGTGGTCTACAATCACCTCGGCCCGGACGGGAACTTTCTCAATTGCTTTTCGGATGACTATTTTACCGATCGGCACGAAACCGATTGGGGGGACGCCCTCAACTTTGACGATAAAAACTCCGGCCCGGTGCGCGAGTTCTTTATCTCGAACGCCGGCTATTGGATTGACGAGTATCACCTGGACGGTCTCCGTTTGGATGCAACGGACTGCATTTTTGACGCATCGCCCAGGCATGTTCTCGCAGAT
>DATACQ010000416.1:0-3440 GCA_036258955.1 Binatia bacterium | reverse complement strand
GTCTTCAGGTATGATCGTTGAGCCCCGGTCATTGGCTCATCCCCGGTAGTCCAATCCTCCGGGTCCTTTATCATATTACCGCTGTCAGCTTGCTCCTGTGTACGTTTATCAGCCATAGTAAGCTCCCGTAAGTAAGTAATTCGATCCGCTCGCGTCACACCAAGAACTTACCAGATAGCGAGCAGGAAGCGTGCCAAAACATCATCAGGCACAAAGTAGTCGGCCATCTGCTTGTCCCTACGCTCACAAACACCCTCGCGGGTGCCCCTTGGAAGTAAGCAGGCGCAAATACTGCTCCGCGGAAATGGAATTGGTCGTTCCCGGCCGCAGGAGACTAAATGGAAGAAAGGGAGCGCAATGAGTTCAGCAGGGATCCGAGTGGAGAAAGGTTCGCTGCGCTACGTCTTGAAAATTCCCGCAGCGCCGTCCAGAACCTCTCATCCAGTACTATTGTTTCTTCATGGATACGACGAGGGCGCACCTACGGACATTCACGAGGCGCTCACCCGCCATGGGCCGCTACGGCACGCAAAACCGGGGCGATCTGTAGAACACTTCATAATCGTCGCGCCGCAATTGCCAACCCGTGGAGATGTATGGCACCACTACGCCGGTGCGGTGCAGATGATTCTCAGGGATGTACAGCGGCAACATCACGGTAATGCGAAGCGGGCATATCTCACCGGATTTAGCTTTGGCGGCAATGGTGTCTTCGACCTCGCGCTGATTCAGCCCGATACGTGGGCCGCCCTCTGGGCGGTTGATCCGACCCGCGTGCCTGCAAAAAATCCCCCGCAGCCCATCTGGCTCTCCTTTGGCCAAGTGGCCAGATACCGCAAGGACGACTTCATCCGCGCTCTCGATGTTCGGCCCATCGTTGAAAGCGGTGCGGCAGATCGTGTGTATCTCGACCAACGCGCAGATCACGTCGGCTCCGCCAGACTGGCGTACCGGGACGAACAAATATACCGCTGGCTGCTGTCGAAGCGGCTTGCCTTCGCGCCTGACCCCTGACCTGACAAATCGGCGGAACCAACACCGGCCTCGGGCCCGCGCAGCGCCTACCCAACAGTGCCGAGCTGCAAGCGTTTGCCCCAGCGATGCAGCAGCACTTCGCGCAGGCCGCGGGATTCCGGCTTGCTTAAATCTGGATCCTTTTCGAGACAGCGTTGCGCTTCATCGCGCGCTGCTACGAGGATCTCCGTGTCGCGAATCAAGTTGGCCAAGCGAAAATCGCCCATGCCCGATTGACGGGTGCCGAGAAACTCTCCAGGACCGCGCAGGCGCAGATCGGCTTCGGCTATCTTGAAGCCGTCATGTTCTCGCTCCATCACTTTCAATCTTTCCGCCGCCAGCAGGTTGTGCGGCGCGCGATTGATTAGGAGGCAGGTGCCCGGCGCGGTGCCCCGCCCAACGCGCCCGCGCAACTGATGCAACTGCGAGAGGCCGAATCTCTCGGCGTGTTCGACAACCATCACAGCGGCATTGGGAATGTCGATGCCCACTTCGATGACCGTAGTAGCGACCAGGACGCCAATGGCGCCGTCCCTGAACGAGCGCATGACTTTGTCGCGCTCCTCGTTAGACATTTTGCCATGCACGAGACCTACGCCAAACTGTTTGAAAACTCCTTCGCGCATTTTCTCTGCCATCTGGGTAGCATCGCGAACCTGAGACAGGCCTTCGCTCGCTTCGACCAGCGGGTAGATAACAAAGGCCTGATGGTTCTGCCGCAGCGCGCCAGCGACAATTTCATAGACCGCGCGGCGCTGCTGAGCATAAAACACTTTAGTGCGGATCGGCTTGCGGCCCGGCGGCAATTCGTCAAGGAGCGATATATCGAGATCGCCGTAAAGCACCATTGCCAGACTGCGCGGTATCGGCGTCGCGCTCATGAGCAGCATGTGCGGCTCCCCGGGAGCAGGCCCCTGCTTAGGCTCCTTTGCGAGCAAGCGCTGCAATGAAAGCCGCTGAAGCACGCCGAAACGATGTTGCTCATCGATCACACCCAGAGCCAACCGCGGCACACTCACTCCTTCTTGGATCAAAGCATGTGTGCCGACGACGAATTCAATTTCGCCGCTCTGGATTTGGCCTAGCATACGCTTCTTCTCCGGCGCCGTTGCAGAGCCGGTTAGTAGCGCGGCTTTGATTTTTAATTTCTCGGCAAATGCGCGGACATTTCGGAAATGCTGCTCGGCCAGGAGCTCCGTCGGGGCCATCCAGACCGCTTGGTAGCCACTCTGAATCACCGCCACCGAGCCGAACCAAGCGACGATGGTTTTCCCCGCCCCGACGTCACCATGAACGAGCCGCTGCATGGCGTGGGATGCATTCAAATCCTGCTCGATCTCAGCCAACACGCGCTCCTGGGCGCCGGTGAGCTTAAACGGCAACAAGACACGCATTGCGGCCATAAGGTCGCGCCGCGCTGAACGCAAGCGCACTCCAGCCTCGGCCGCGCCGCGGCGCTTTCTCAGAGCCAAGCCAAGTTGCAGATAGAACAGCTCTTCAAAAATGACGCTCCGATGCGCGGCGGATGCAAAAGCATTGAGCGTTTGGGGATCGGATTTGGCTGACGGTTGGTGCAGCTCGGCCAGGGCCGCCGAAATCGGCAGCAGTTGCTGGCGCCTCATTGTCATGGCGGGCAAGAAATTTGGCAAGTAACGTCCGTACTCAGCCAATGCATCAGCGATCCATCCGCGCAACAGAGACGCCGGCGTACTGGCCGGATGCACGTAAACGGGCAAAATTCTTTGCAGCTGGTCGTCGTTGCCGCCGGCCAGAACGTCGAAGTCCGGGTGAATAATGCGCTTGCCGCCGCGCGGATCAGCTTCAATCTTGCCGTGGACCAAGAACCGCGCGCCTTCGGTCAACCGTTGCACGAGATAAACGGGCGCCCTATACCAGAAAAGGTTCAGAGCAGCGCTCTCGTCGATGAGTACCGCGCTGAGCATTTGGGAGCGGCGGCGTAAGTTGAACTGCTTGCGCAGCTTGGTCAGTCGTCCTATGCAGGTCGCGGTTGCGCCCACAGAGGTATCGCGAATTCTTTGGATCGTACGCCGGTCTTCATAACGAAAGGGCAAATGAAACAGGAGATCTTCGACGGTGGTCAGGCCAATGCTCTCGAGCTGCAGGGCGCGGCTAGGTCCAATGCCTTTCAGAAAACGGACCGGTTGCTCCAGCGCGCGCAAGCGCTGAGTCAGCGAGAGGCGCTTGTACCCTTGGGCGGTTGATTCACCCGAAAGCGGTGTGTTGTCCATCCTAGACGGAATTTTCAAAGGCGGACCCTAGCAGTAGAAGATCTTGTAGTGTTCTACTTCTGCAGTCGGAACTGCTTCGAAATAGCCGCTCAACCGATCGATCGTTGCACGTAGGCCGCGCATCGTCGTTCCAGCATGGAGCGCTGGAATCCAAGCTGGACATGGAGGTCTCCGGAC
>DATACQ010000415.1:0-1813 GCA_036258955.1 Binatia bacterium | reverse complement strand
TAGACCATCGGGAACGTAAAAGTGTCCTCAGCAATGACATCCGACTGAGAGAAACCGTCGTCGATGTTGCCACGACTGACTTGCTCATGGGTGCCAACGTTACCTTGCTTGTCTTCGTGCACCAGCGCTGCGCCCCGTTGTAGCGCTGCTTCAATTCCCGTCACGGAGGGAAGTTCTTCGTAGTCGACGTGAATCAAACCCAATGCTTCTTCCGCAGTGTCTAAATCCTCCGCCGCCACAGCCGCTATTGGCTCGCCGACGTAGCGCACCTTTTCCCTCGCAATGACCGGCCGGCCGTTGTAGATCGGGTTGAGATCAGCGATATCTGCTGCGGTTAGCACCGCGACAACACCGGGAAGGCTTTGGGCTTGACTCGTGTCGATCGCACGGATGACCGCGTGGGGGTAGGTGCTCCGGAGTATCTTGCCGTAAAGCATGCCGGGAAGGACGAGGTCGCCGACAAACTTCGCCGTGCCAGTGACCTTTTCTAGGCCGTCAACGCGCGGCACATTGCGCCCGACGTACTTCAATTCTCTTGTTGGCATGATGTCTCCGCGATAAGTTCCCTTCGATACCTAACAAAGCGATTCTGTGAGTGCAACAAAGCCATCCGGTGGTAGGATTTTTTAGAATCGCCGGTTATATTACCGCCATGCGCTTCTCATCGCAGCTGATTCCCGGCACACTGCTGCAACGCTACAAACGGTTTCTCGCTGACGTGCGCCTGGCCAGCGGTGAAATCGTTACTGCCCACTGTACAAATACCGGCAGTATGATGGGCTGCAAAGAGCCGGGTAGCTTCGTTTATCTTTCGCGCAGTGAAAGCCTCTCCCGGAAGCTCCCCTACACCTGGGAACTGATTCAGGCCAGCGGCACGTGGATTGGCATCAATACGTTGCATCCCAATCGCCTGGTCGCCGAAGCAATTAGCTGCGGCGCGCTTCGCGAATTGCATAACTATGGAGCCATTCGACGCGAGATCGTTACGCGTCTCGGAACGCGCTTGGATCTTTGTCTAGAGGGCAATCAGGGCAAGTGCTATGTGGAGGTGAAAAACGTTACCTTAAAACTGGATCACGCCGCGGCTTTTCCCGACGCTGTAAGCGCCCGCGGCGCCAAGCACTTGAAGGAACTGATACGGCTGAAACGAAAGGGGTATCGCGCAGCGCTGGTATTCGTCGTTCAGCGTGCGGATTGCAAGACTTTTCGTCCTGCCGACGAGATTGATCCCGAGTATGCCCGGTGGCTGCGCCGTGCGATGCGAGCCGGGGTGGAAATCCTACCTTATCGCGCGAAGGTCACGCCGGAAGAAATCGTTTTGAGTGAACGGCTGAGTTCAGAACTGTAGCTCTGTCTGGCTACTTTCGAGCGCTCTCTAAGAGATCCGCCGCTCTTTCTCTGACGTCTTCAGCAGGATCGGACTTCGCCCTGCGCAACCCGTCCACATCGCCGCGTTCGGCCAGTGTTTCGAGAACCTCCAACCGAAATTCCGGGTCGGGGTCGGCCAAGCCGCGTCTAAGGGCCTCAGTGGCGCTCGAGCCTTTCCGCTCCGAGAGCGCCTGTAGGGCCGCTTCCTTTACTTCGCGGTTCGGGTCCGCGAGGGCATTGCCAAGTGCGCCGAGAGTTTTCGCATCAACGGACTTCTCCGTCGTCGCTTCTATGGCTTCGAGCCGTGCTGCGGCGCGGTGCTCCTCATACTCGTCGGCTGAGCGGTTCTCTATGCCCATATTCTGTTGTTGGGGTGGCGCATCTTGTGGCACGGGGAGAATCGGTTCGCTGGCGGACTCC
Source organism: Binatia bacterium (assembly GCA_036258955.1). Lineage (GTDB taxonomy): Bacteria > Desulfobacterota > Binatia > UBA9968 > UBA9968 > DATACQ01. The sequence goes on along the minus strand of DATACQ010000415.1, from coordinate 25 downwards.
GGCGGCAGTGGTTCGGGCTTGGGCG
>DATACQ010000414.1:0-6606 GCA_036258955.1 Binatia bacterium | reverse complement strand
CAAATCCCATATACGTTTGCCGCGGATTTTTATCGACGATGGCTCGCAACCGCGTCCCTGCTTCCAATTGCAGATACGCCTGGCGCAGGGTTGGAAACAGCCCTCCCGAGGCGATCGGCCGAAGATCCAACTCGTGTGCAGTGCTCATGGTCACGTTTCCTTCTTTGCTCAAGGAACTATCACATTGACTGCTGATCTCAACGGACGTATACCTGGCGCAGTCGGTGATGCTCTCGCTCTGTACATAAAGAGGAGAAATCCATGAAGTTGTATCGAAAATCCTTCAGCTTGCTCTCTTGTGCGCTCTGGTAGCGCTCGTCGGAGTTCCCGCAGCGGTCGAAAGCCAATCTCCCGAGATCATTGCCGGAGCCAAAAAAGAAGGTAAGTTTCTCTTATACACTTCGTTGACGCTACAGGAGATTGACGAGGTCGCGGGCCCGTTTACAAAAAAGTATCCCTTCTTGAAGCTTGAGTCCTTCCGCGGCAATGCTCTACAGCTCCTTCAGAAAATCACAACCGAGGCGCGCGCCGGCCGGCCACAAGTCGATGTCGCGCAATTCAATAGTTTCGAAGCGTGGCAACTCCAAACGTTGGGGCTGCTACAAAGCTACAAGTCGCCCGAGGCGAAAAAGTTTCCCGACAATTACAAGGATCCGGAGGGCTATTGGACAACGCTTTACACCAACTATCTAGTGTTGGGGTACAACCCGACAATGGTGGCAGCTCCCGATGTGCCGAAGAAGTGGGACGACCTGCTGCAGCCGAAATGGAAAGGCGACAAATTTGCGCTCGACCGGGATAACGCTGTCTGGTATGGCGGCTTGGCTCTTTATTGGGGCAAGGAAAAAGCCGGCAAGTTCATGAGAGCGTTAGCTGACCAGCAACCGAGCATGCGAAAGGGACACACTTTGATAGCCAATCTGATGTCGAGCGGTGAGTTTCCGCTCGGCCTGGTTTACGCCCACCGCGTCGAAGAGATGAAGGCCAAGGGCATGAAGACGATCGATTGGGTCCCGCTAGAGCCGATCGTGGCGACTCCGATAGTCATAGGCATCGGGAAAAATGCGCCCAATCCGAACGCCGCAAAGTTGTTCGTGGACTTTTTCCTCTCCAAGGAGGGTCAAACGATTTCGCAGAAGCAGCAATACCGCGTCCCTGCGAACCCCGATCTGCCGCCGGTTTCTCCCAAACTGGATCCAAAAAACCTGAAGATCTCGCTAATCAACAAGCAGATAGCGGATCGTTACCAGGAGTACGACAAGGAGTACCAGGAGCTTTTCGTTAAGGGAAAGGTTCAATAGCCTCGCAGGTTCGAAACTTCCGCGCCGTGTTGCTCAAAACGTTCAAGTCTTCGCTCAGATTGTCCTGTAACTAAAGTTCGTTTTAAAAAAGTCCGGAGTCCGATTTCGTCATTCTCGCGAAAGCGGGAATCTTGTAGGGGCGGGTTTGAAACCCGCCCTTACGCTGGATTCCGGGTCTCGCTTGCTCGTAAAGCGGGGATCACGCCAGCTCGCCCGCAATGACGGTTGATTTATGTAGCGAATTCCAGAGGCACGACACTAGCTACTCGAGCATTCGACAAGACCCTCTGGACGGCTTTTTCATGGCTGACCAATCGGGTCAGCTCGTACTCGCAGGCGGTCGGCGGTGATGCGTCGCTTGCTCGTACGCATACGCCAGTCGGGTCATTTCGCCGTCCGTGTAAGGCCGCCCCAAAAACGTAATGCCGGTTGGAAGTCCGTCGCGCGTAAATCCCGCCGGAACCGCGATGCTCGGCACGAATATCAGAAAAGTGTTCAGGTGCGGCGCCCCTCTGTGATTGACGTGCGGCGGATGGATGCCGTCACGGATCAAGGTCGGTTGGTGCTCCACGGATTTGTGAACGATCGCGTCTAGCCTATGATCGGCCATTACCTTTAATACGTTCGTCATGAGCTCATCCCGCGCGATCAGGTAGTCGTAGTATTTTGCAGCATCTGAAGAGGTTTTCAGCCGGTTTTTTGCGCCGGGAAAGACCTTCGCAAACTCCGGCGATGCCATCGCGTCCGCGCGTGACTTGAAGGGCGCGTTGTTGTTGCGGCCATAGTAAATTTTGAATGCTTCCTCTCCCGATGTCGGATTGTCCGCGCGCTTGGCCAACAACTCATTGAGCTTGGGTATGACTACGGGATCGACAAGCTCGGCGCCGGCTGCTTTGAGGGTCGCGATCGCTTTCTCGAAGACTTCGCCCACTTGCTTGAAATCATCCGAATCGGGTTCGGAATTGTAGCCCATCGGCTCGCGCAAGATGCCGATGCGCGCACCTCCCAAACCGTTGTTGTCCAGAAAAGACGTAAAGCTATCGGGAACATGACGGACGCCTCTTGCAGTCAGCGGATCTTCCGAGTCGTAGCCGACCATGACGTCCAGCAGGATAGCCAAATCTCTTACCGTCCGGGCCATCGGCCCCAGCGAGCCGGCTTTTTGCGGCCAGCCGGAATAGACGCCTGTACGGCTCACGAGTCCGGCGGTGGTGCGCATCCCGACAATTGAGTTCCACGTCGATGGCCGGCGTATCGATGCCAAGCCTTCCTGTCCCACACCCAACGCCACAAGATTGGCCGAGACGCTCGCGGCAGAGCCACCCGATGAGCCGCCCACGGTTCGTTCCAACGCGTAAGGATTCTTCGTCGAGCCGAAGAGAGATCCGTGGGTATCTCCGCCGCCGAGCTCACCGAGGGTCGCTTTTCCCAGAATCACGGCGCCGGCCTTTTTAAGCTTTTCCACGACGAACGCATCTCTGTCCGGATAAAAATCTTTGAACAGAACCGATCCCAATGTCGTCGGCATTCCGACGGCGTCGACCTGATCTTTCAGGATCACGGGAATCCCGTGAAGGCGGCCCGTAAAGCCGGAAGCTCTGTACGTTGTATCAAGCCGCTCCGCGTCGGCCAGTGCGTTTGGGCTGAGGCTGATGATGGAATTGATCGCGGGGCCGTTCTTGTCGAACGCCTCAATGCGATCGACATACATCTGTACCAGGTGCCGGCACGTAAGGGCCCCGGACTTATAGGCGCTATGAATATCTTCAATCGTCGCTTCGATAATTTGAAATGGCGCTGTTGATTCCATCATGCATGACCTCCCCCGCTCTAAGCGTAATCTTTCAACCCTTATAGGGTCGGCCCAAAAATATTTCCACACGTGCCCGTTGCTGATCTTCGAGTTAACCGCCGCGCATGATCGAGCGGACACAAGGGTTCCGCTGGCATATCGAATTCATGTCCGAATCGCTGCAGTGCCGAGATGCGAGTCAGGCTTGAATAAATACCTTTCACCTCTTGGCGGCGGGGCTTTCCACCTGCAGAGTCATCATGATCCTCTCTTCTCCGTGACTCGGCCGATGTATAGCGGACATGCAGGCGTTGGCGGTATGTCGCTGCGTCAGATACGTAAATATCTCCTGCGCTCCGTTCACTGCACTGTACGCAGCGGCGTCGCTGGCTCCTCTATATCGATCTTGCCACTCACCTTCTCTCGCTGAACCGACTCTTTCTTTGGGCAGTCAACGGCTTGAACGGAGCGAGGTGATTGAACGGTTTGAACGGCTTGAACAGGCTTCGAGCCATCGAAGTCGATTTCAATAATGTTCCGAGAGCACGGATGAGTGACTGACCCGTTTGGTCGTTGAGACCGTACGACTCTGGTCACAACAGAGCTGGTGTCGGTGACTAACCGAATCCCTGAAGAGGTGCGTCTAACATCTTGACAAGCTTTTCATGAGTGATCCCAGACCCACCGCTCAGTACGGGATTTCTCTTAGCCCTTACCCAGGCAGCAGCGCTTAAACTTCTGCCCGGAACCGCACGGGCAGGGTTCGTTCCGACCGACTTTCCTCGCCCTTGGCTGAAGCGTTTCAGCAGGTAACAAAAGCCCCTCAGGGTCACCGAAGCGAGACGCCAGCTCGGCGGCCTTTGCCAAGAGGAATGCTCGCCCCGCACCAACATCCTCCAGACGCTGCTCGATGAGCCAACGGCAGGTTCGTCCTCGAATAGCGAGATCCTCCCGAGTCTCCTGCCATCGTTTCCGTTTACGCGCCTTTGCAGGCGATTCAGTCTCATGATGTTCCCATAGGCTGTAGTCTATAAGGTCGTATAACTCGAAAATATCGGTTAGGCCACTGTCTCTGGCGGCGCCGAGAAATCTTACTTGTGCCAGTGTCACATCGACGGCTGTTTCCGGGCAGACCGGAAGGCCAGTAGAGTATTCGATGGGCGCCCCGCACTGCTCGCAGGTTTCAGCGGGCTCAGGATCAGCGCCGAGCGAGGTGATTTCTTCCAGCGAACGCAACGGCGGCACAGTCCTTTGGCTGACATCTCCGTGCTTCCGGAGCAAAATAGATATCGCCAGCCAGCCAACGTCGTAGCCTCCCAGCTCCGGGTTGCGCCGATAGCGCACCCGCCAATCGCTCCGCCAAAGCGGCGTCACTGTTCGGCCGAAGTGAAGGTCGCGAATAGCCTCTTCAAAGTCGACGCGTTGCCAGGGCTCGCAATTCCGGTAGGCGCTATAAAGAATCGGTACTGCTTCTTTCCTTCCCTGCTCATAGAGAGCTTGTCCGATCGCACCCCCAGACTCCCGATCTCGACCGAGCGCATCGGTCAAAATGGCAAACGCGCGCTCATCGCGAATGCCGCCAAGCGCTGCGTACGCGTAAATACGAACTAGTGGATTCGACGCGGTGGAGAGCTGGCTCAGGACCTCTAGTGAAGGGACACCGATCTTGGCGAGAGCTTCAGCAGCCGCCTCCGCCAACTCGTCCTCGTCGGTGCGCTGAAGTTGGTCGACAAGGGACTGGACTCCATTCGCGCTTCCTATCTCGCCTAGCAGAACTACCAGCCAGAGGAGGTCCCGGTCATCATCACCGCGCCACTGTTGTAGAGCCGCCGTCAATGAAGGGACTACGCCTTCACCCATCGCGAGAACGCGCTCCATCGCGCGGACCGGCATCCCGACGGGCCAACGGGTAATTTCCTCCAAAAGTTCGTTTAACGAGTGAGTGGAGTACTCGTCCATATCAAACGGGTAATTCGAACTCCGGCGTGATGCAACTTCGAGCGAAATAAAAGATCGCGGGCGGATTGTCTACGGCCGGCTTTCTACTCTAGACAGTTTTCGGTTATTCGCGCTGCTTGCTTCTTCAGGCCTGGATCTCAGCGATGCAATCCGAATAGCGCGAGATCAACGAGCTTACCGTTGCAGTATCGCTTCCCAAACACTTTGCCACTTCGCTGAGCTATAACCCAACCGCCGGATCAGCACGTATGCGAGGAGAGCCCGAGATCGCGACGTCTCCCAGCCGCGGTCTGCTCCTGAAAGCACCCGCGGCTCCAAACGCTTAAGCGGGCGCTGCGAAAGACCGCATTCAACGGTCTTTTCGGAGGTGGTCTCTCCGGTCTTCTTCGGCTTGCAGCTTGAGGTTTTCGACAAACCGCTCTTCTCCCAACACCGCTGATCTATCACGTCGTAATATTCTTCCTGATGAGAATAAGCAGTGAAAGAGAAATTGTTCGCCCCTATGATCGACGTGGTGTTCAAGATGATTTCGCTGCTGGACCGATAATATGGATGCCCTCCGACTTTTCGATATAACGGACAAACCGGTACTTGCCTTCTTTACCGTCCATGTCCGTGCTCATTCTTTTACCCGCCGCTTCGACTTTGGCGACAATATAGGACGGACCCTTGCGCTGAAGCGCGGAGCGCGCTTCATGGTCAAATTCTTTGAGTGAGCCGACCGAATAGGAGTGTTCGATGCCGGCTGCGTTAGCCATGCCCGCCAAGTCGGTCGAGCCGGCGGTTGCCGTGGGCAGTCCGCCAGTGGCCATGTAGCATTGGTTATCGAATACAATGACGGTCAGGTTCGGCGGTCGCTTATTTGCCAGTGTGGTCATGGCGCCCAAGTTTAAAAGCACGCTGCCGTCGGATTCGATAGCGATCACCCGGCGGTGTGGCAACACCAGTGCAAGACCCAAACAAAGCGGCGTGCACATTCCCATGTTGACCTGGTACAAGTTCGACTCTTTGTGCCGCACCGCAAACCATTCGCCCGCTACCCACCCTAGAGTAGTGACAACGAGATCATCGTCTTTTATTAGAGGCGCCAAGAGACTGAGACATTCAAAACGCTTCATGAGCACTCCTTAGTCGCGCAGCACTTCGCCGGAAAGTAAAACGGCGACCGGGTGTTGCCAGAGAAAAGTAGAAAGCTTCGCGCCCACGATGACTTCTTTGGTCTCTTCCGGTCGAGTTGCTCGCACGTAAGGAATTTGCAGCGCCTGCAATAACGGTTCGGTAGTGAACTTATAGGTTATGAAACGCCAGTTTGCCCGGTCACCGACTTCCCCTCGGTGGGCAATGAGAATCAGCATCGGAATCCCGTAGGAAACCGATAGTGAGGCCAATGGCCAGGTCGCGACAAGCAACCCCGAATCGGCAATAAGCAACGCCGGCTTGGCGCCACCCAACCATGCGCCGGCGCAAGCCGCAACGGCCTCGCCCTCATTGGTGGCACCAACCGTTGTAAAGATCGGATCTTCCGTGATCATTTTCTGTGCGTCATGAATTTGG
>DATACQ010000413.1:0-1530 GCA_036258955.1 Binatia bacterium | reverse complement strand
GCGCGGAATGCCTTCGCCCATTTCTTTGAGGTAGCCGAGATCCGCCAGCGCGCGGACTAAAAGCGGATTGCGCGAAAAATGAACGCTTTTGTGCCGGCGCATTTGCTCCAATGTTACCGGGGGCGGCGGCGTTCCGGGACTGCGCACCTCGAGCCGGTCGTCGAACATCCAAACTTCAATGGGTGTGCCGGTGATCGCGTAGTCGCGGTGCGCCACGGCATTCACCACTGCCTCCTGCCAAGCGAACGCGGGATACTCCAGGCGCTCTCGAAAGAAAAGGTCATGGAGAATTGTGCGTTCGCGAATATGCTCCTTGATGCGACCGACTGCTTCGTCCACGAGCCGCGCAAGCGGCGCCTCAAACCGAATACGCTTTACCACATTGAGTGAAGCGCCGTGCCGCCGCTCGGTGCCCTCGTACTTCACGAAGTCAATACCGCACCGCGGATGCCAGCGAGTAGGATCTTTGCCGAATAAGAGCAGGCCTGCCAGATTTGGGACAGGACGACCACGGGAGCAATCGCAGAGGTGATAAATCTGACTCAGCAGTTGTTCGGCGGAGCGCGGGTCCTCGAGCTTTGTCCGAAACATGTCGAGCAAATGCCCGTCCAACTCTTCCCAGCTTGCATTCAAAGGTGTCTGGCGTTCGTAAAGAATGGTCTTCTTCGCGTCTTTAAGGCTTTGAATTTGCTCCGCGGGTAGAGCCGGCGTTTCAGTTGCGATGCGATAAAATGACCGTCCGCCAATGAGCCGGCTCACTTCAAGGCTGGGAGCGACCGCGAATTTTAGAAGCAAGAGATTGCCGAGCTGAAGTTTCTCCACGACCGCGGGGACCGGTGGAGTTAGAAGCGCCAGCGGCGCTTGAATAAAGCTTCGGATTTCTTCAAAGTCGTGGGCTATGCCCGTAACGCTCTTATCGGGCTCCACTCCCACCAGTAGCGTACCGCCGTCGGCATTAGCCATGGCGGAGAGAATGCGCGCGATCTGATGACCGAGCTCGCGCGCGGGTTTTGTCTGAGAACTGCCGCGGCGATATTCGAAAGCGCTGAGGAACTCGAGGAATTGCCCCCGTTCCTGTTTCAGGAGTGCGCCAAGTTCTTCGCCATGCATCAGAAGAGCTCTGGAGCGAGCCAGTTCAGGACAATCTCAAGTGCCGGTGTCGACGGGCGGGTGAGATTGTGTCGGGGCCGGAAGCTCGTGCGGAGGGCAGCTCGAGATCTGCGGCTCCGTCAGCCAGCCGCGTTTAGCCGCAATACTTCCAAAACCATCTCGCCGGAGAGATAAAGATCTCGAAGATTGAGCCATTCGTGAACCGTGTGAATATCGCGCATACCCGTGCCGAGGTTGGCTACTTCCAAGCCTTTCTGGTTGAAAATGTTGGCATCGCAGCCGCCGCCGGTAGCTTGAGTTTTAACGTCGACGTTAAGATTCTTCCCCGCCGCATAAACCAGTTGAACGATAGGCGCAGTTTCTGAAACCGCCATGCGATCGTAGTCGTTCTCGATTTTGCTTTCCACCCGAGCGTGAAAT
>DATACQ010000412.1:0-1878 GCA_036258955.1 Binatia bacterium | reverse complement strand
CATTTACTATATCCGACTATCGTACATTAGTGAAATCTTGGAGGATTTCATAACGCGTTCACAGGATGCTGCCAGGCTTCTCTGCCGAAGCTCCGCGGCCAACCGCCTTCGCATTCGGCAAAAATTGGGTCCGCATGGATTCAATTAGACGCTTTCGGTCCACAAATCCTTGAACTGCGTCGCCACTACGTTTTCGTAGGCGACCGCCTCAGACAGCAGTCCTATGTCCTCCGCGAAGCGATTCATGTTTGTGACCGTTTCCGTATCGATGGTCGGATCATAATATGGCAGGTCACGCCGGATCAGGTCAGCGATCAGTTGCGCTTCCGCGGCGGGGAACCGTTTTAAGCCCACTTCCGTCGCCACGCCAAAGTTATTTCTAAGCGCTTTATGAGCTTTCTTCACAGCGCGGACGGCGGCGCGGCAGCTGTCCGGCGCTTGTGCGATTCTTTTGTCCGTCGTCACGAGTGCCGAGAACGTGTAATGGCGCGCGGGTGGCGGTCCATCCCCGCGTCGCACATCGAGCACCATGGTCCCGACGCCGCGGCGCACTGCGACTTCGCATCCCATCCCATTGGCCCAGAAGGCGTCGAGCTTACCTTCCTCCAATGCTTTCGCCGCGGAGAGACCGAAAGAAACGTCAGGCCCGGCGGCGCCAGGGATAGGCATGATGCGCACATCGTCTTTGACCGTGTCGATGCCCGCTTCAGCAAGCATCTGCTTTAAACTCAGATCGACACCCGGCGCCGCGCCAATGCGCAACCCTTTGACGACATCAAGATCACCGCGCTTAGGTTTAAGATCGTTTCGCACGACGAGAAACCAATAAGTATGTTTAGCAATGGCGCAGAGCAATTTGGCGCCCTGCCACTGCGGAAAAGCCAACAACGTTGCGTGTGCCGAGCCTACCACAAAGTCCAATTCTCCGTCCCGAAGGGCGGCAAACGTTTTTGGCACCGGGAACAGCAACTCCACGGAAGCATCAAATCCTTCTTCCTTGAAGAAACCCAACTCCACTGCCGCGATGATGGGAAAATACGAGTTGGAAACCAAATCGGGAACCGCGATTCGCAACATATTTTTATTCTCGCCTACTTCTTTCGCCCGGTGACTTCAACTTTGAAACCCGAACTAAGCCCCTGTTCAAAGTTCCATGTCACGCTAAGAGTATTCCGATGGAGGATGATTACTCGCCTAGATCTTAGGCTGGAGCCCGGCGGCCTGAACTCCCGCGACGACGCAGGCTTCGTCTTCATCGGCAGTGCCGCCGCTCGCGCCCGCCGCGCCGATGATGTCTTGCCCTTCTACAATGAGGACGCCGCCGGGCACCGGCACGACTTTACCGCCAGACATGTCCGATAGCGCAGCCAAAAACGCTGGCCGCTCTTTCAAACGATTGTCTAGACTACGGCTGGACTCTCCCATGCCGATGGCGCCCCAAGCCTTTCCCGTGGCGATCGATGGCCGTAAAGCGCTGGCGCCGTCCTCTCGCTTCAGTGCCTTGAGATATCCGCCATCATCGAGCACCGCAATACAGAGCGGCCGGATCTTCATTTCCCGCGCTTTCTCGAGTGCTTTGTCACAAATGATCGAAGCTTTTTCCAATGTCAGTTTCATACACCCTCATAGCAAACGGCTAAACTGAAACGTGACCCCGTTAGTTCACCGACTCTTAGCCGCGCCTTTGCGGTCCGACGCTCTCTATGTCTATACGTATTATGACACGACGCTCGCGCTCCATACGCCGGCGAAACTCATCCCAGTTGTTTCGTTCACCGTACGCCTGGCGCGACAGATAGATCAACGGGTCCATTGCGTCGGGCAGAGAAATGATTTCGGCGCGGCCGCTAGCCTGCACCCATCCTTCGCCGTGAAAGG
>DATACQ010000411.1:0-5357 GCA_036258955.1 Binatia bacterium | reverse complement strand
ATACAGTTGATAATCTCCTCGTGAATCAGCGCAGCCACAGCCGGATCGCGCATCCCGGACTTCTTTCTCCAGCAGTTTCCTAAACTCATCCTTATTCTTTTTGCGAAAGTGGCTCGCCGAGAGGGCGGCTTTAATCGGGCGGTAGACAATGACCGGATCGTTGCGGAGTTTTTGGTCTGTCGTCACGAGACCACCCTGTGGACTTTCGATGTTACGGTTGCAACTCGAAACTCTGAACCTGGAACTCGAAACCGCGTGAGCGTGCTTGTTGACAGCGCCGGATACGCTCGGCTATTTGTGGCGCAGCGAGAGCTTGATCATAGCGAGGGAAATCTGATGGCGTTGACTCGTGAAGAAAACGAGATGTTGACCCAAGTCGGTAAGGGGACGCCCGGCGGCGAAATGCTGCGGCGCTATTGGCACCCGGTCGGTTTTACCAATGAATTGAAAAACCGGCCGATCAAAAGACGGCTTCTTGGCGAAGATCTAGTGCTGTTTAGAGACGACAAAGGCCGGGCAGGTTTGCTTTCACTGTATTGCACGCACCGAGGCACTTCCCTCGAGTTTGGCCATATTGAGGACGGCGGGTTGCGCTGCTGCTATCATGGCTGGCTTTACGACGTTGAGGGAAGGATCTTGGAAACTCCCGGTGAGCCGGCGGATAGCACTTTTCGCCAGCGCATTCGTCATCCGGCTTACAAAGTGCAGGAACTGGCGGGAATCGTTTTCGCGTATTTGGGCCCGGATCCGGCACCTCTATTGCCGCGTTACGATGTCCTTGTGCGCGATGACGGCGCTCGATCCCTCAGCGGCAGGATCGTCCATTGCAACTTTCTGCAGATGGTGGAGAACAGCGTGGACCAGCATCACTTCAAATGGCTTCACCGCACGCCCAAGACTCGTTTTTGGAAAGATGAAAAGCTCACTTCGGATCCCACGGAGTTTGGTATTCGTGACACCTTCACCCGCCGTGTCGGGGATGAATACTTCCGCACGATTAGTCTGTTCCTAATGCCCAACATGAACAAGGTGGGCTATCATCTGCCGGAAGATCATCCGGCGGCATTTGCCGCGACTCACGAGGGCTACGAAGCACTGCGCTGGAGGGTGCCTATGGACGACACCAACACCATGCATTTCACGCTGTATTTTTCGCCCATTACTGACGGTAAGACGGCGAAGATACCGCCCGATCAATCAGACAAGGGACTTCTGGACAGTATTCCTGGCAAATACCGTTGGGATGAAGAGACCGGGTGGATCGCCCGTGGCGACCAGGACCGCTGCGCCCAGGAAAGCCAGGGAGCGATCTTCGACCGCACACAGGAGCACCTCGGTGTCTCTGATGAAGGCGTCATTTTGCTGCGCAAGATGTTTAAGCAGTCCATCGAAGCCGTGCAGCGCGGCCGGGATCCGCTTGGGGTCATCCGCGACCCTGCCAAAAACCAAATCCTCCGCTGGGTTCCAGGCGAGTTTAGGGTCCATCCGAGTGAGGCCGCCAATGGATAAATTAAATAAATCCGAAATCCGAATTTCAGAATCCGAAACAAATCGCATAACGACTCAGAAAACCAGAAACCGGCGCGCTTGGAAATTTCTAAATCTTGAGAATCTTAAATTTGTTCGATATTCGAGCTTTCGAATTCGAATTTCTACTCGGGGTACTCTCCGTGGCCTTTCCCATTCCATCCTTCTCCTCCTAAGTACGGCGCCGGCCTTTTCTGCCGACAGCGTGGAGTCGCTGATCGCGGCAGCGAAGAAAGAGGACGAAATAACTTTCATCGCAGGAGCGCAGACGTTCGGCGGCAGGAAAGGGCTCGCCGATTTGGAAGCTGCTTTTAATAAGCGATTTGCTTTGAAGACACGCATTAACTTTGCGGCCGGACCAGATATGAACGCGCGGGCGGCGCGTCATATCACAGAAATCAAGTCGGGACGCAAACCATCGTCCGACATTTTTCTCGGCTCGCAGTCGCATCAGGCATTAATGCACGTCGAAGGGGCCTTGGAAAAAGTTAATTACGCAGGACTGTTTCCTTGGGTGAGCAAGGAGATGGAAATCTATCCCAACCAGGCCGTGCTTGTTTACACCTCCCCCAACGGCATCGTTTACAATACGAACTTGATTCCGAAAGATAAGGCACCGAAGAACTACCTGGACCTGGTGGATCCGCGTTTGAGCTCTTCGTGGGCGGGAAAGTTGGCAATACCGCCTTACGTCGCCTGGCTGGCGGAACTATCGCTCAACTGGGGCCAGGACAAAGTTAAAGATTTCGCGCGCAAGCTCGTAGCGATCAGCGGTGGCCGGCTGCGCTACGGCGAGGACGAGCGCATCGTCAGCGGCGAATTTCCGGTGATGGCGAACCTCGGCGATGCCTTCGGCGCCATGTGGACCTGGCAAGCCAAAGGCGCGCCAATCATGGCGGTTCCCGGAACATCGCCCATCAACACGGATTACTTCCAACTCAGCGTGCCGAAGAATGTTGCCCATCCCAACTTAGCCAAGCTGTTTGTCGCTTTCATGGCGACGAAAGAGGCGCAAGCAATTATCCAAAAATACGAATCGCGCAGTTCTCATCTCGTCGAGGGAACCATGATGCAAAAGTATCTGAAGGAGAATCGGATCCAGGTTCAGGAGCCGAAAGAATCGATCGCTTACTACCTGAAGGGCGAAACCGATGAGGGTCTGCAGTTTAAGGCTGAGCTAGCGAAAATCCTTAAACAGTAGCAGGCAACACTTGGTTCAAAGTTCAACGTTCAAAGCTCAAGGTTTGGAACCGCAAACTCTTGTAAGACCTTGAACCTTGAACATTGAACCTTGAACGGATTTGGAGAATCCATGCTGTCCAAAGAAGAAAACGAAATGTTGACGCGGGTTGGGCCTGGCACCCCGGGCGGCGAAATGCTGCGCCGCTATTGGTGGCCGATCGGATTTTCAGAGTTGGTCACCAGAAACGGCCAGCCGGCCAAAGCGCGTCTGCTTGGCGAGGACTTGGTACTGTTTCGTGACGGCGCCGGCAGGCTCGGGCTGTTGGCGCTCCATTGCTCTCATCGGGGCACGTCGTTAGAGTTCGGTCGCGTGGAAGATGCGGGGATTCGCTGCTGCTATCACGGTTGGCTTTATGATACTCGTGGGCAATGTCTCGAACAGCCCGCCGAACCGGCAGAGAGCACTTTTAGAACTCGCGTGCAGCATCCGGCCTATCAAGCGAGGGAAGTCGCCGGATTTATTTTTGCTTACATCGGTCCAGAGCCTGCCCCGCTGTTGCCCAATTACGATCTGTTTCTACGTGAAGACGGCGAGCGTCACATTGGCGCCGGCCACGACTATTGCAATTGGCTCCAGAGGGCCGAAAACTCGGTCGATCAAACTCACCTGGTTGCGCTGCATGCGCCGGAGTATCCGCACTTGGCTTTGAAGCGCCCGGTCATTGACTGGGAGCGAAAGCCCTATGGAGCAAAAATTTCAATGCACGTCCCAGGCGTGACAAAACCGAAATTCTCCCACTGGATTTTCCCTTCTCACACCCGCCATACCACGGCAAGGGTCGGCCGTATTCCGGACCACGCCATCCGCTTTCGCGTTCCCGTCGATGATATCAACACGAAAACCTTTTGGTTGCGCTTTTATCCTTACCCCGAGAGCGACAAAGGCAAACCGCTGGTTGTCAAAACCGTGGGTTTTGAAAACGACCAGCCGGGAGTTTACAACCGGGTCGATGATGGCTGGTGGGGGATTGCCTCCAGCGATCAAGACCGTGTGGCGCAGGAGAGTCAGGGGTTAATCTACGATCGAACGAAAGAACATCTAGGCGCATCTGACGAGGGAGTCATTATGCTGCGCGCGATGATCAAAGAGTCCATCGAAGCCGCGCTCGCGGGCAAAGACCCGATTTGGACCCTCCGGGATCCGGCGCAAAATGAAAGCATCGCCTTCGATGCGAGCATGCAGGAGATTGGGCCGCTGCTATAACTAAACGGGTTCAAATCGTTCAAGACGATCAATCCGTTCAGACCGTCGGAAGAGAAGGGTCCGAAAGCGGAGACGCAACGATGCTTTCAAAGGAAGAAAACGATTACTTCACCCGCGTAACCCCGGGGACCCCGGCCGGCGAGATGCTACGCCGCTACTGGCATCCAATTGGTTTTGCCGCCGAAGTGAAGAATCGGCCGTTGAAGCGCAGAATCCTCGGCGAGGATCTCGTGCTATTCCGGGACGATCAGGGTAGGCACGGTCTTTTACAGATGCGCTGTTCTCACCGTGGCACTTCTTTGGAGTTCGGTCATGTCGAGGACGGCGGTTTGCGCTGCTGTTATCACGGTTGGCTCTACGATATCGAAGGTAAGATAGTCGAAATGCCGGGCGAGCCGCCCGACAGTACGTTTTGGCAACGGCTGCGCCATCCGGCGTACAAAGTCCAAGAGCTTGGTGGCGTACTCTTCGCGTACCTCGGCCCCGAGCCTGCAACCCTTCTGCCGCGCTGGGATGTCCTCGTACGCGAAGACGGCGTCCGGGCGCGCCGCGCACGCACCGTGAACTGCAACTTTTTTCAGATGATCGAGAACTCTGTGGACCAGAATCATCTTCGCTGGTTGCACCGCACGGCGGCGACGCCGACGTGGGACGATGGCGAGATCGACCCGGAACCCTTCGAATACGGCGTGCTGAATACCTATACGCGTCGCGTGGCTGACGGCAAGCGCTATGCACACGTTAACTTTTTTGTCATGCCGACAATGAACAAAACCGGCAACGTAGAGGAAGGACATCCCGGTGAACACCAGGCCAGCAGCTCGGGTGAAGTGATGCGCTGGAGGGTACCAATCGACGACTACCACACGATGCATTTTACCGTTGAGTTCGGGGCCACTGTGGATGGTAAGCCGGCTGCGAAGATTATGAAAGACGAATCCGAGGCGGGTCTTGTCGAAAGCAAGCGTGGGGTCTATCGCTGGGATGAGTCGATCGGCTGGTTTGCTCGCGGCGATCAGGACCGTGTAGCGCAAGAAAGTCAGGGGCCGATCTATGACCGTAGCGGTGAGCATCTGGCCTATAC
Organism: Binatia bacterium; assembly: GCA_036258955.1. Taxonomy (GTDB): domain Bacteria; phylum Desulfobacterota; class Binatia; order UBA9968; family UBA9968; genus DATACQ01. Next base: position 300 of record DATACQ010000411.1, on the reverse strand, counting down.
CGACCGCGGTGTCATTCTGCTGCGCCGTCTATAGAGCCTGTCGTGATGGCATTCTGAGCCGCAGGCGAAGAATCTCAGATTCGCAGTAGGGGCACGGCATGCCCTGCCTACGACCGAGATACTTCGCTAGCCTCAGCATGACATCGGAAAGTTAACGGATTGCGACACAGTCGCCCGTGCCTCGCATCAGGGTTAAAGCTACTCGAGCCGTTCTTCGTACGGCCGCAAGCGGATCAGATCGTTTTTCGCTGGATCACGCACCACTCCTATAGGATCACCGCCGTTTTTTACCGACTCGAT
>DATACQ010000410.1:0-3184 GCA_036258955.1 Binatia bacterium | reverse complement strand
TGGCCATGCTCCTAGCCATGATGATCGGCGGCATGACGCCTCTGTCCTCTCCGCAGGCTGAGAGTGACTCGGATAGCAAGCGGGCGCGAGTGCGAAGGTCAGCGCCCGTGCCGTTTAAGCCCGCGGGTGAGTATTCGCGTGTACGCTCTTAACCTTCTTCGTCGCCACTTGCGGATAAATTTCCGTCGTCACGATGCTGGGATGGCCGAGCAACGCCTCAATCACTCTGATGTCGGCGCCCGCTCTACTCATGGCAAGTAGTCCTTGATTTGCCAGGTTCGCGCCGCGGTAGCGAAGGCAGAGCCCGCGTTCAAAGCGGTCAAGCGTCTCCCCGTCTACCTCCCGCTTCCTCTCTCTACGCTCATCCCGAGCGCCGAATCCCAGGGACCCCGTTTTCTTTTAGGCTGACTTCAACGTTTGGCTTCCGCCTTGGACACCATGACGCCGCCGCACAAAGAAAACCGTTTCGATTTGGAATGTTGCAAGCGCACAGAATGGTTAATCCTGTGGCCAAAGTGTCCCTCAAGTGTCCATGACGAGCCAAAACAGCAGCAATGAGATGAACTCGGCGGGCCGCTTTCCTAGGTAACAGGCAATGAGATGGAACGAGAAAGACGGGTTGCTATGATTCCTAATCCTGGGGCCGTGAGTTCGAATCTCGCCGGGGGCAATTTATTTCCTTATTAGAAACTAGCACTTCCCTACCCTTTCTTGCGTTACTTCTTAGCTCCCCTTTCAGCTCTGAGGTAAACACTTTGTGGACAACGTTGCGGTCGGCGCCAAACAGTAAACCGCCCCAACGGTGTCGCCGCATCGGTACCCATCTTCGACAAGTGTGAATATACCGTGCCCCTACTGCCCTACTTATAACCGGAGACCGTCAAGGAGGCGTAGGCGGATTGCCCATAGGAAAAGTGTACCGGCACGATATACTTTGATTCACGGACGAAAGTGCGCCTGTAATTCCTTCCAAGTCTCACAGCTCTCACGATGGTTGCTGGCTGCCACAGAGCCAAGTGCGTTCTAGTCTGTTCCGGGATCGTTGACTCAAACGGAATTACACGCTCAGACATTTGAAGATTTTCGCATTTGTAATCAGCGCCAGCCGCGTAAACCGCACGGGGCTAACTTGTAAATTCGCCCTGCTGAGAAGACTCTGACTAGAGCGGAGGCACCGGCACCATTCCTGCCGTGCCGCTGAGATCCAAGACCTTGTGCCCCTGCAGCACGGCGGCTGTTGTTTTCATTACGCCGGAAAAGCCAAAGCGCCTGTGCTCCCGTCGCTACTGTCAGGTGCTCTGAAGGCCTCCGCAGGGGCTGTTACAGGCGCCCTAATCCCAACGATAGCCATAGAAGCATCAAAATATAGATCCACAAGAGGATAATCCCGGCGATCTGCTTTCGCGTGGTGCGCTTATGCGCTTGAATCTCTTTATGCTTTGCCGGCGAAGATAAAATCCGGCTTTTACTATCTCGTTTTGGAGCTTCCAGAAAACGAAGGCGCCTGACCATCGTTGACTTGATCATGGTGCGTGCTCCTTGCCGGTTGGTGGAGCGCCTTTTATCAGGCCAAATACAGAAAGCAATAGGCGGCCAGCGCAGCTGTGCAGCATGCGCACGGGTGTGTTCGCGTGCCCCGTCTTGAACTTGCTTCGTTTGCCACTTGCGTAGAAATAGAAACTTGTGTCCAAGGAACGACGAGCCGATATCTGCGCAGACGTGATCAGCTTCCGCTGTACCAATCAGCAACTCCTCTAAATTGGGGAGGTCACGAAGGTCTTAATTTTTGTTCGGCGAAATCGCAATACGAAATGAGAACAGGTGAGATACTCGACAAAGTGATTGCCGGTCAGCCTCGGGAACGTGTTCAGAGGCGACCATCGAAGATCCACGACTCGGAAACCGGCTCGTGTAAAGACTTCGATCCACTCCTCCGAGTTTTGATTTATGCCACTCTGTACCAAGCATAATAGGGGTTAGTTTTGAGACTCAGGAGAGACGCCGAATCTGTTTCGGATCTACGAGAGGTGTTTCTACTCGCACCTAGAACATAACCCTACTCATTCGACGCCGAGATCTATGAAACTCTTCATTCCCTGGCACTCTTTTTCAACGCGCTCAGCAGACAACCGGAAAACGACCAGAAATGGCTCGAGTATTTCGATGCGGTGACTCCGGGGTGGTCCTGTGGGCGGCGGATAATCATGAATTGCGCGGTTATGACACTCGAATGGTTCCCTAAGTACGCCTTGCCGCAATCATGAAACACACTCGCCGCAAGTCTTTCCGCGTCGGGATGAGCTTCCAAATCACTGCGACCCCTGTATACTGGGTTCATGTCCGAAGTAATGGTTATTCTCGAAAGATCCCTCACGAAATCAGAGCGCGACGCTATCATGCGGCTTGTACCCCCCACGCAATCGATCTCGAGCCGCGTCTTTTTGGCCACCGCGAGCGATGCGACCGTTGCTAGCCTTCAATCAATGCGCGGAATCGCCAAAGTGCTCACGGCGGCGGAGCCAGCTCAAAACCTGCCGCAGCTAGACGAGGCTGAAACGCTCTTTGTCGAAGCTTGGGTTTCTACGCGTGGGCAAGTCAAGCAACGCCGCGGCGACGGCCAGGATTGGGACACACCCCCCATGCTTCCGCCGGATCCCAAACGTTAACAGGTCACTGGATCTAGTTGCCGAGATCAGTGCCGGAGGGCAGTCACTTTATTCCAAGAATCCACGACGCCCTCGTGCGCTTAGTTGATCTGTCGCTCTCGGCACCTGAAAGGGAGCGCGGACCCGTAACCAGGACCGCGCCCCCACACTATTCCCCAAAGTTAACGAAGCGACCCTCCGCCGTAGCCTTCCATTGCTAGTAATGGCAGAACACCCGATTCCGCCGAAGTGACTCCGCCGCCGAACCCGTTGCCGTGCACGTTGGCCGCGCTATCGTCGCCCAAAACGGCCGTCCCTCCAAACGAGCCGCCGCCTTCACCCGGTAATCCGCCCGACAATCCGCCCGAGCTCGCCGTCTCCCCCGTGAGGCTGCCTATTCCAAAGCCAATCTCACCCTCCGGACCAGCTTCACCACCTCCACCCATGCCGTCCTCCTCGCTGTCGGAAGTACTCAGACCGGCCATGCCACCGAAGTCCGTCGTCCTGGAATCCGGCACCGGACTCTGAGCGCCCGAGCC
>DATACQ010000409.1:0-4309 GCA_036258955.1 Binatia bacterium | reverse complement strand
TCGATATGATCGCGCTCTCCTTTGTGCGTACCAGCGGCGATATTCTCTATGCGCGACGCGAGTTGGAGGCGCGCAAATCGACCATTCCTCTGATTGCCAAATTGGAAAAGCACGAGGCCGTGGACCACATTGACGCAATCTTGCAAACCGTCGATGGCATCATGGTGGCCCGCGGTGACCTGGGCTTGGAGATTGCGCAAGAACGCATTCCAGCGGTTCAGAAAATGATGATCCGCAAGGCCAATCATCTCGGCAAACCGGTCATCACCGCCACTCAGATGTTGCGTTCGATGGTCTGGAACCCTCGTCCGACAAGAGCGGAAGTCACCGATATCGCCAACGCGGTTCTCGACGGCACGGATGCGCTGATGCTTTCAGAAGAAACGGCCGCAGGCGATTATCCGGTAGAGGCCGTGACGATCATGGCACAAGTAGCCAAGGAAACCGAGAAAATCCTCGAGCCACGCCAGCGTTTCATCGGCCTGGAACGGACCATTCCCGAGGCGATCAGTTTGGGAGCTATTTCTTTGGCGCGCGACCTGCAAGTCAAAGCGTTCCTCATCCCAACTTCGTCCGGCAACACGGCGCGCTTGATCGCCCGCTATCGCCCACAGCAGCCAATCATCGCCATCAGCCCCAACTTGCAGACGGTCAAGTCGCTGTGTCTGGTCTGGGGAATACACCCTGTGCCGGTCCGGGGTTTCAAAAGCACCGACGAAATGATGCGCGCCGTGCAGCAAAAGGCGCTGGAGTCGGGTATTGTCAAACGCCACGACTTGGTGGCAATCACGGCAGGGCTACCGCTTCACCAAGCCGGTACGACCAATATGATTACGGTCAAAGCAGTGGAATGACGGCTGCGGGAGTGATGGAGTGTTGGAGTACTGGAGTATCGGGGCTTAGAACATCACTCCATTACTCCACAACTCCACTCTTCTGCAATGTTGCAAGCCCCGGCGGGAATACGCTAGAAGCGACCTATGGAGGATGATTATATGTCTGAAGCGCTCCGAGCTTTCGAACAAGAACTACAAAGCAAAAACTTCAAAGGCTATTGGCAAAACACCCAGGGCGATATCTATCGCGAGCCGGTGCCATCTTTCGGACCGTGTCACTGGAAAGGCAAAGACCTTTTTGCGGCGATGGAAAAAGCCGGCGAGGTGGTCGGCCTCGATGTGTCTTTTCGCCGCGTGATCCAGCTCTGGAATCCATCGCTGAAGAACGGCACGTCGCGCACCCTGGTTTTAAACCTGCAAATGCTCAAGCCGGGTGAGGACGCTTTGTCGCATAGACACATGGCCGGGGCTATTCGCTTCATTTTGAAGGGCTACGGCACTCGTCTCATCGTCGAGGGCGAATCTTTTGAAATCGGCGAAGGCGACTTTGTCACGACCCCGAGCTGGACGTGGCATGACCATGAAAATCGTGGCGAGACCATGATGTGGCTGGACGGCCTGGACGCGCCGCTGGTTCGATTACTGGAGACCGACTTTCACGAGCCTGACTCGCGCAAAAAACAACCCGTGACCAAACCCGAGGGTTACACTCTCTCCACTACAGGCGCGCTCCGTCCCGCCTGGGCTAAGTCGAGCTCGATCCAACCGCCCGCCTTCTGCTACAAATGGGCAGACACGGAAAAGGCCTTGAGCGCAGTCGGCGAACAACCCGGCGATCCTTATGACGGCATCGTGCTGGATTACGCGAACCCGACTAACGGCGGCCCTACCCTGCCGACGATGGCGTGCCAGATTCACATGCTGCGCGCCGGCGAAAAGACTCGTAACCATCGTCACACCAGCTCGACCATTTATCACGTTTGGCGCGGCAGCGGCATCAGCTACATCGGCGATCAGCGATATGAATGGGAGCAAGGCGACTCGTTCGTCGTGCCGCTGTGGAATTTTCACCGTCACGAAAATACTTCCAAAGATCCCGCGATCTTTTTTGTCATGTCTGACAAACCGTTGATGGATGCCATCGGCCATTATCGCGAGGACGTGCAAGCATGATTTTGGGGGCAGGAGCAGCTCTGCTCATCGTTGCGCAGAGTGTAAGTGCAACGACTCTTGTCTCCCATATAGAGCCGTGGGTTGAACGACTCGAGACCCGAGACTAGCGTCACCCTGGTCGGAGAGGCTCCTCAGAGCGGTAATCGGCGGAATAATCTGTATAGGTATAAGGAGCACCCTCATGTTCAAGCTCGATCGCAAGCTCAGCCCTGACGAATTCATCGCGACTTTTTTCGAGACCAACAGGCAGGATCATCAGCGCGCGCCTCACCCATGGGACTCTCTTTTCAGGACAGGAAAATGCACCCCCGAACAGCTCCGGGGTTGGGCCAAAGAACGCTACTATTTCACCCAGCAAGTACCGATTAAGGAGTACTCGATCCTCTATAACTGCCCTCACAGCGACGTTCGTCGCATGTGGCTGCCCAAAGCAATTGAAGAAGAAGGCGAGGACCTGATCGGCAAATCCGGAAAGCCACATCCGGAGTATTGGCTTGACGTTTGCGTCGGACTCGGTTTGGACCGCGAGTTTGTAAAACAGTCCGAGCCGCTCTTCGGGGTCAAATTTGCGGTGGACGCGTTCGCTACTGCCGCTTTCAAGCGATCGTGGCTCATGGGTGTCGCGGTTTCCGAGGGCGATGACACGGCCAAGGCGATGGCGCGGGACCTCGACGTGTTCCGCACTCACTATAAGTGGGTTGCGGACGACGCTCTTACTTTCTACAAATTGCACGCAGACGTGGATGTAGAGCACGGCATCATCCGCAAGGAGATTCTGAAGAAGTATGCGGATACCAAAGAGCTGCAAGAAGACTGCATCAACGCCCAACTCATGAAGAATAACATGCGGCGGGTCATAGCAGACTCTATCTACATGGCCTATGTCGTGCAGGGACTCAAAGTGTGCGATTCACGGGCAAGCGCCGCCACAGACGCTTTCCCTCTCAACTGAATCCAATGCCGGTTCGCCCTTTGGTCTGCCTACTCGCGCTCCTGATCGCGCCCGGCGCGGCCGCTGGCGCGGCTTCGGTGCGCGCTGCCTATAGCTCCATCAGCGCAGCGATGCTGCCGCTATTTGTAGGCAAAGACAGGGGCCTTTTCGAAAAACATGGCGTCGATGTTGATCTAACTTACATCCGCGGCGTCGCCATCGAAGCGCTGATCGCCAACGAGGTTCAATTCGTTAGAGCCTCTCCGCCCTCCGTAGTGCGCTCGACCTTGCGCGGCGCCGACCTCGCGGTCATTGCCAATACCATCAACGTTCCGGTGTTCTCTTTAATGACACGGCCCGAAGTCCAGCGGGCGGAAGATCTCAAAGGAAAGAAAATCGGCGTTACGGGTCTTGGTGACTCCCCTGACCTGGTGCTGAGCATGGTGTTGGAGAAATTGGGGTTCCAGCGCGGCAAAGATGTGACTGTGGTGCCAATTCACGGCGGAATGCCAGATCTGATGTTGGCCGTCAGCAAAGGATTTGTCGAGGGCGGCATGATCTCCGCGCCGAGCAACTTGCGCGGATTGAAGGTTGGCCTGCGCGAGCTCATCGACGCCGCAGATCTCGGACTCCCCTACCTCAACTCGCCCTTGAGCACGCGGCGCGCTTTCATCAAAACAAACCGCGACACTGTTCTCAGAGTGCTACGCGGTTATTACGAAGCGGTGCAAGCGACGCGCAATGAACGCGAGCCAAGCATGAAGATTCTCGCGAAGTATACGCGCGTGCAGGATCCTGAGGTCCTCGCGGAGGCGTATCGTATCTACGGAGTCAAACACCTGCAAAAAAACATTCGAGTGGAGCTCGACGGCGTTGCCCAATTGATGAAAACCCTCGGGAAGGAAGCCGCCGCAGCCAATCCCGGCAGCTTCGTCGATGCGTCGCTTATTGAGGAACTGGAGCGGGAAGGCTTCTTCAAAGGACAAGCACGCTAGTATCCCGACACTTATTATGGGTAAGTCCCCCATAATCCCCTAAGCTGTAAGAAATCACACTAATGATTGGTTGCCTTCGACTCCACTCGGGAGAGGCTAGTTAACTAGCCGGGCTATTCACGAGATTTCGTCCGAGGAAACAAGCCTCTCGCCGCGGAAGCGGGAATCCAGATTTCTCCATCTTCGCCGATTTTAACTGCACATCGATTTTTTTGATCGGCGATTGGAAGCGTGTTGTGTGTCGCGCAGATGGCAAGCTCACCCGGCGCGGATGATCAGCACTGGGTCGTCCGAGTGGCGCACCACGGTTTCTGTGACGCTTCCAAACACCCAGCGTCCAACGCCCGTGCGTCCATGAGTGCACATTGCAATCA
>DATACQ010000408.1:0-1607 GCA_036258955.1 Binatia bacterium | reverse complement strand
AAGCGACGAGGGCGCTCGCGTGCTTCGTGAGCTTCGTGTCCTCCTTAAAAAATACGGCCGGAGAGGCCATATCGGTTCAAGTAGAATCCCTCAGTTGCGTCATTCCAGCACGGAGCGCTGGAATCCAGATTGACATGGATGTCTCCGACGCATCCAGCGAACCTGATTATTATGAAAGCAATGCAAACCGTAACGGCTGTGCTAGGAAGAACGCATCGAGGAGGAAACACGTTATGGAAAACATTGCACTGGATGTTCACAAGCATTACACCTGGGCACGAGTCGAGAGCCAGCAAGGCCAGCAATTGTATGCCACTCGGCTGGCGCATGGTCGCGGGTGCATCAAAAACTTCGTGCGGCGATGGACTCCCGGCTCGCCCGTAGCTGTAGAGACGGTAGGCAACTGGTACTGGATCGTCGATGAGATTGAAGCCGGGGGAGGAAAACCGCAGCTGGTCAACGCGCGTTTGGCAAAATTGATGATGGGCAACGTTAACAAGAGCGATAAACTCGATGCCAAGGGCATGAACATACTGCAACGAGCAGGGGCCCTGCCGACCGTTTGGATCGCTCCGGGTGGGGTTCGAGATGCCCGGGAACTGCCGCGCACTCGGATGGTGTTTAGCCGGCAACGAACCCAACTGAAGAATCGCGTGCACGCGACCTTGAGTAAGTACGGTTATGTGGTGGACGAAGTAAGCGATGCTTTTGGCAAACGTGGCCGCCAGATCATCGAAGACCTGTCGAGCAAGCTTCCGCCTCATACCCAGCAGGCCCTTCACCGCGTCCTTGATCAACTGGATCACGTCAGTGAGAACCTCAAAGCGATCGAGGCCGAGATGATGAAGGTTTTCGCCCCCTCGCCTGAGATCAACCTGCTCAAGACTCTGCCGGGGGTGGCCGACATCTTGGCGGTGGTGATTTGGACCGAAATCGGGACCATTGAACGCTTCAGCCGCGCCGAGCAACTGGCGAGCTATTGCGGATTGGTAGCACGGGAGCATTCCAGCGGAGATAAATTTCGCTATGGACCGATCCGCCGCGACGTCAATGTTTATTTGAAGTGGGCGTTTGTGGAAGCGGCTGGCAGCGCGATCCAAAATCGCGACCGCTGTGGCTACCAACATATCGGCCAGCTTTACCCAAGCATTAAAAACCGCCGCGGCCACAACCGCGCTAAGGTGGCGGTTGCCCGCCATCTTTCGGAAGCCAGTTTTTGGATGTTGAAGAAAGGAGAGCCATATCGGGAACCGGGGTTGTCCACGCAACGCTAAGCGCGCCGCATCCATGGGTCCAGCGAGACCCGTAACCTGATTGCGACAGCGTTGCGGAAAAATTCTATGCCGCTTTAGACGGCGAATAGATGAGTCCGATAACAACGGGTAGAAGTTATGGACGACTGGGATAGCTTTGCCCAACAACATTTTAGGAGTTCTTGAAAGAAAGTTTACAGCCACCTTGACAAAGCTTTCATAGATGGATGCCGGCAATCCATGCCGGCATGACGGAGATCCGCATTTTTCATGTTCTGTGGGCGAGTGTGAGCTCATGAAATCGCTTTGTGGTATCTCATTATGACTTCTAACCTGGTAGATGCAGTTTGACTC
>DATACQ010000407.1:0-4067 GCA_036258955.1 Binatia bacterium | reverse complement strand
CGATCGGGACCTAATAAGAGTACACTAAAGAAATCGCGGGCCGGCGGCCTAGCAAGATTGGAGGACCACGATGATAATTGAGGAATACCATGCCGAAGGAAAAATCTTTTGGCCGGGCGATGCCCGGATTGCAGTTCTGTTGAGCTTTGACTTTCAGGGTGGTGAGGACGTCAAGCCCGATAAAAACGGGAGAATGAATCACGAGGAATATACTCAGGGAGAGTACGGGCCGCGGACCGGAATTTATAGAATACTGCGCATTCTCTCGGCCAACCAAGTAAAGGCAACGTTTTTGACCTGCGGCGGGATCGCCGAACGCTATCCCGAAGCGGTGGCCGCGATTGTTGCTCAGGGGCATGAAGTCGCGGGTCATGGTTATCATCACGAAGTCGCCCGGGACCTGAGCAACGATGAAGAGCGCGACGTGATGAAGCGCACCACCGAGATGATACTGAGCCGCGCGCAGAAACGGCCGGTCGGGTGGCGCTCGTGCACGCTGAGCCCTAACAGTCTGGAACTGCTGATGGAGCAAGGATACTTGTGGAACAGCAACTCATTCGCCCATGATCTGCCGTTCGTGTGGCAAGGCGGCAACAAGAAGCTCGTAGAATTGCCGCGCCAGCCCTTCGGGGACGGCCGGACGTATGGGCATCGAGATTCAGGCAATCCCAACGACACGCTAGTCGTGTGGAAAGCTATGTTTGACCAGTTTTATGAAGAATCCGCTTTAGGACCGACGTTCTGCCCGTTTCAATTCCACCCCTATATCTCAAGCAGACCGGGGCGGGCGAAAACGCTGAATGAAATCATCCGATACATGAAATCGCACAAGGGCGTCTGGTTTGCCACCGGTAGCGAGGTCGCGCAATGGTGGCTTGAGAAAGGCTTCTCCAGGGAAGCAACGCCGGAGGTGAAAGTCGCGTAGATGAAGCTTGAATCGGAGTAGTGGAGTGGTGGAGTACTGGAATGTTGGATAATAAGGACCCCACGACTCCATTACTCCACTACTCTAATACTCCGCGTTCCTAGCCTCTGAACCAATGCCGAAGTCGTTTTCGCATCGCGCGGCCGAGCCGTCTTTTCGAGTTGAACCAGATGCGCAGCAACCAGTTCCTGGACGACCAAGCCAAAGGCGTCGAGGTCGTGATCCACTGGTGGTTGAATTCGAAATCGGCTTTGAACTTGCGCATCTGCAGCGTCTTGCGAAATTTTCTCCTGAAGATCGCCTTGATACTGACTGCGTTGCGTGATTCGGCGAAGACGATAATGGTTTCAACCGGCAAGAGTTCACGGATCCGGGAAATTTTTTGTGCCAACCCTATTTCGTTGGGGGCACTGAGCGTAATCACGTTGCCGGAAAACTCGGAGTCTGTGAGAGCCGCCTCTATGATTTGCTTGCGTAACGCGATCTCGGCGCGGTCGCTGTCATAACCCGCAACGACCAAATAGGTCTTGTGCTTGGAAGTGTGCATGGACTTTTGCCACCAGTCCAAAGCCTTCTCCAAGCAAAGGCGCGAAGCTTGCGAGAGTTTATCTACACCGAGCGAGCCGTAAGGCATCGCGACAATTACGATGGCAATTTGCCCGATCTCCTTTTACCCGATGGCTCAGAGCGGGCCATGTCTCACGGCTCATAAATCATCACATCCACTGGCTTGCCCCCGACGGGGAGGTCGGGGCAAGCGCTCAGCGCCACAAGCAGGTCCATCTCGGCGCGAAGATCCATGTAGTTGCCCTGCTTGGGACGGACCTGCGTGTGCTCCATTTTGCCTGTAATCCCGTCAATCTTCATATGTTGGTTCAAATTAAAAGGGCTGGGAATGTCTTCCGGTATAATGCCGTAGCCGGAAACTGCCTTGGAAAGATTCTCGTAGCAGCCGTGATCGGGAATTTCAGTGATTTGCCGGGGGTAATATTCCCCCAGTCGATTTTCTAGCTGCGCAAGTTTGAAACGATAGCCGCTGCACATGCCTTTCTGTAGATCGTGAGTTCCTTCGGTGAAGCCGTCATGCAAAATCGTCATCATATGCTGGTTGTCGCGTCCCATGAGCTTGTCGCCGGCGGTGAGAAACAACTTCATGTTGTAAACTTTGGTGCGCGCTTGATCGAAGCGTTCGCGCAGATTTTGCTGCCGAAAAAATACGAAATCGACCGTAGTTGTGGCGATGATACGGATGATGTGGCCGCTCTTCACCTCAGCTGACCAGCCCGTATTGTGGGGCACATGCGCTTCGAGGATTGTTTTCATGAGGATCTCACCTATACCCGCCTATCGGCGACCTTTACCCTTATAGAGGGCTTCGATAAATCCGCTCGTGATCAGCTCGCGCACAAAACGCGAATCAGCGAAACGCTCCGGCGTGACGCCCGGCGGCAATGGACGGGTGGCGGAGATTTCTTCCAGGATAGTTTGGATCCCCGCCGGCGTAGCTTCCGGCGCGCGCTTGAAATACTTAGAGGCGTAAACCTCGTAGATTCTTTCCCCCGCCGCGTTGGTTTTTTGCTTGGTGTATTTTTCAAGAGTGGCTAGCGCCGCGCTTTTGTCGGTCTTAAACCGGTGTATGCCTTCCACGTAAGCTCTCATAAAGCGGCTCACGAGGTCGGGTTCACGTTTGAGGAAGGCGTGCCGCGCGGCGAACGGGCCGAATGGATACACCAGCCCGGACTGTGAAACGTCGGCCAGTCTTATGTAACCGCTGCTTTCCGCCGCGATAGTTTCAGGTCCAGTGGAAAGCACGCCGCTCTGCACCGAGCCGGCCTGCAACGCGGCGAATATCTGCGGCCCCGAGCCCGCTTGGAAAATCGCCACTTCTCTGTCCGGTTGCAGCTGCCACTTTTTTAGTAAGTAGCGCGCGACGAAATCCGTGGTCGCTCCGATACGGCTTACGCCAAGCCTGGTGCCTTTGAGTTGCTCGGGCGTCTTAATGCTCGGAACCGACCATAGCTCAAACGGCAACGAATCAATGCTCGCGCCTAGGAGAACTACGTCCGAACCGGATAGGTTCGCCGCGACGGTTGCGCCACCTGCGGTAAACGAAATCGCAACATCCCCGGCGATCAGCGCCTGCAAGGACGGCGGGCCGCCGGCTATGTAAACAAACTCGGGATCGATATTGTATTTCCGGAAGAGACCGGCTTCCTTGGTCAGCCAGAGCGGGCCGTAAACGACGGCGATGGAAGTGTAAGCGATGCGCAAAGGCTCGGCTGACGCAATTGTAGCCAGGATAACTATTGCACAAATCGTTGAGACTAAAGTCGCGCAGCGACAGCGAATGAGATTTACGCTGATTTGTGAGGACATTTGAATTCAATGCGCCGGCGTTTCGTAGGATTCTCTAGGTTAAATCCAGCCAGGTGTCAAGCAAGAGTGTGATTTGCGGGCGCGCGAGTTGCTTGAGCAAGCCGTTGCATGGCGTACATCCGAAGCCCAGGATTTTGGTGAGCCGCGTAAACGGGCTCGGCGTGTGCCAGTGATATCAAGCTCCGTTCATCGCAGAAAGTAGTCGCGAAATGCCGTCACCATAAGATTGGCCAAGCGCTCGTTGTAACTCTCCACGTGGCCATAGTGGGTCAGCCGCGGCACGACGATAAGGCGCAATGCCTCCGCGTACGGCTTGAACCGGTTAAACGCGTAGACCTCGCGCCGGTACTGCAGCCCCTTTTCGCCGCCTTCGATCCAGTGACCCTTATCGTTCTCACCGACAATGTGGAGCAACTTTTTACCCGCCAAGCGTTGCAGCTCTGCATTGTAAGTGATGAAAAGCTCTTCGTCCGACAAACCGGAAATTTTCTTGATCTCGGGCAAGAGCACGTCATGCGCGCTGTGCTCGATGTCCTGCAGGAACGGTTTGAATTGAGGGCGACGATGGTTTTCCAGTTGGAACCACCGCTCGGCGCTACCCCACGGTTGATTGGGACCGACGTAGCCGCTTTTCACATAGCCTTCCGGTGAGCGGCGGCTTAAATTGGTAATGTGACGGAAGCCTGCGGCACGTTCTTGCGGAGGCTTTTCGGCGCAAGCTAGATCCCATTCTTTACGAATCCATGCGGGCATGCCTGTGCCGAAA
>DATACQ010000406.1:0-5670 GCA_036258955.1 Binatia bacterium | reverse complement strand
GTGCTGGCGATTGTCACGGCGACCAGCAGCCAAAAGCTGAATATTATGGCAAAGCTTCTCATCGCTATTATCTTAAGAAATCCCCCTTCCCCTAAAAAGGGGCGAACAAAAAGTCTCCCTTTGTAAAGGGAGACTTAGAGGGATTTCATCTGTTCGTCACTCCTCTATTTTGCGGGCATAAACCTCGCGCGGTTTGGCTCCATCGGCGGGACCGACCACGCCGTCGCGCTCCATCTGCTCGATCATGCGCGCCGCACGATTGTATCCTACCCGCAATCTGCGCTGAATCATAGAGATCGATGCCTGCTGCGTTTCCGTGACGATGGCGAGCGCCTGGTCGTACATTTCATCGTACTCGTCATCGCCCCCGGCGACCTCTATTTCTTTTTTGCTTTCCAGTACTTCGGGTCGATATTGGGGGCGCGCCTGGTGTTTTATGAAACCCATCACTTTGCGCACTTCCTGGTCCGATACGAAGGTGCCGTGAACCCGCGTCAGGCGCGCGGTGCCGGGAGGCAAAAACAACAGATCGCCGCTGCCCAACAAGCGCTCGGCGCCGATGGAATCTAAAATGGTGCGCGAATCGACCCGCGAGGTGACCTGAAACGAAATACGCGCGGGGAAATTGGCCTTGATAAGCCCGGTGATGACGTCCACTGAGGGGCGCTGGGTGGCGAGAATCAAATGAATGCCGGCGGCGCGAGCCTTCTGTGCCAATCGCGTGATGTATTCTTCGATATCGCGGCCGACCGACATCATCAGGTCCGCCAATTCATCGACGATGATGACAATGCGCGGCAAGCGTTCGTGCACCAGCGGAGGGTCTTTCTCCAGATTGCCGCCAAGTTCGGCGCGCTCCTCGCCAGGCTCATGTTCTTGCAGATCTCGCGCCGGCTTCATAGCCAATTCCTTTTCGATGGTGCGGTTGTAATTGTCGAGGCTGCGCGCGCCCTTTTCTCGCATCAAACGATAACGGCGGTCCATCTCGTCCATAGCCCAGAAAAGCGCCGCAGCGGCTTTCTTGGGGTCGGTCACTACCGGGACGAGGAGGTGCGGGATGTCCTCGTAGACGGTGAGTTCCAGCATCTTGGGATCCACCATAATGAATTGGACGTCCCGCGGCGTGGCTTTGAAGAGGATGCTGAGGATCATGGCGTTGATGGCGACCGATTTGCCCGTACCTGTGGCGCCGGCCACGAGCAGATGCGGCATACGGGCAAGATCAGTCACAAAAGGCGTCCCGCCAATGTCTTTACCCAGTGCAAAGGTCAGCTTAGAATCGGCGCTTTGATACGCTTCGCTTTCGACGATTTCGCGCAAATAGACGGTTTCGCGGCGCGGATTGGGAATTTCGATGCCGACGACGGATTCGCCCGGAATGGGGGCCAAAATGCGCACGCTCACCGCCCGGAGCGCCATGGCTAGGTCGTCTGCCAGCATGACGATGCGCCGCACTTTGACTCCAGGCGCCGGTTTGAACTCGTACATGGTGATGACGGGGCCGGGACGCACCGCGGTGACTTCGCCATCCACTCCGAAATCCGCGAGTTTCTTCTGCAGAATGAGCGAGTTGGCGTGGAGCGTGTCTTTGTCCAACTTCAATGGCTGATGTTCAGGAGGATCGAGCAGATCGATGGATGGAAGTTTGTAGCCCTCGCTCATCTCTGGAAGTTTGAATTGCTCCTGCGCGATGATCGTTTTCTTTGCCGCTCCTTTGGCCGGGTCAAGTTTCGGCTCTTCTTTGACTAGAATCGGCGGCGGCGTGTAGTCCGACCGGTCTTTTCTGACGTTTTCGCCTTTGCGCTTTTCATTCTTCTCACGCAAATCCTGCAGCTGCTGATTGATGAGCGGGGTCATGGACTTTTTCAGTTGGCTCGCCTGCTTGCGCGCGCGCTGCCACAGATCAAGCAGCGAGTATTGCGTGAGAAGCATGAGCGACAGCAACAGCGAGACCAGCGTGATCAATGTCGCGCTGATAGGACCAAACCAGGGCACCAGCATCGTCTCTTTGAGAAAACCGCCGACAATCCCGCCCGCTTCACGGGCGTTTTCCGAATCGATAGCGAGGCTGATCAGAACTGCGACACTAATCAAAAATGCCGCATAGCCAAAAATTTTTGCAGGGCGGATGCTCTGGAGCTTCGGTTGAAACAGTCGGTAAGCCGCCAAGCCCAAGAAGATCGGTAGTAAATAGGCGGTCAATCCGAACCCCTGGAGCAACATATCAGCCAGGTAGGCGCCGACGAAACCGCCCCAGTTGTACGTGTTCGACAGCCCCGAAGGGGTGTTAAACGAGCGATCGCGCACATCGGCTGTCAGGAGGCTCACGAGTACCAACACTGCCGTGAAGGAGATCACCACCGCCCAAATTTCGCGATTGAGTCGTCCGTTTTCCATAACTCTCCATCAATAAGAAAGCATCCGTTCAAGTGTTCAAAGGTTCAAAGTTCAAGATTCGCGCGCATTGTCAGGTTTTCATCAGATTGTTGAAAAAAGATTCGGAATGCTTCGAGAGCCTCAGCATGAACGGAAAGGCGTCAATGATATCACAAATCCTCCGTTCGTCCTGAGCTTGGCGAAGGACTCCGAGAGAGTTTTTCAACAGCCTGTTCATACTTTGAACCCCTTGAACATTGAAGTTTGAACCGAGACCCATTTTCAGGTCTCTCAGGTCTCGATTATATACGGGAGCACTACCGGGTGGCGTTCCAGCTTCTTTCTGAAGTAGCGCCTAAGCGATTTGCGCACTTCCTCCTGCACCTCAGCCGGGTCAGTGCGTGTTTCACGGTTGATACCGCTAAGCGTCTCGGTGACAACCTTGCGCGCCTGTTCCATCACCTCTTCGCTCTCTTCGGCGGCCATGAAGCCACGCGTAATCAGATCAGGTCCGGCCACAAGCTCGCCCGACTGCTGGTGAATCGCCATAACCGCTAGGACCATGCCATCTTCAGACAAATGGCGCCGGTCGCGGATCACTACGTCACCTACGTCGCCGACGCCTTTGCCGTCGACGAACACCCTGCCGACCTGCACCGGCTCCACTTTGCGCGCGCTTTGCGCTGTCAGCTCCAGCACATCCCCGTCTTCCAAGATAAAGCAATTTTGTTCCGGAACCCCGACATCCTGGGCGAGCAGGCGGTGGCGCACCAGATGGCGATATTCGCCGTGAATCGGGACAAAATAACGCGGCCGCGTGAGCTGGAGCATCGTCTTCAGTTCCTCCTGGCTCGCATGTCCGGAAACGTGAATTTCCGAGACCTTCTCATAGTGTACTTGCGCGCCGCGCCGGTAAAGGTGATTGATGAGGTTGGAGATCGTCTTCTCGTTCCCGGGAATGAATTTTGAGGACAGAATCACTGTGTCGCCGGGCACGACTTTGATCGATTTGTGATCGTCGAGGGCGACCCGGTGCAGTACCGATAATGGCTCGCCTTGACTTCCGGTGGTAAGAAACGTCAGTTGATCGGCGCGCAGCTCGCGCCAGCGATCGTTCTCGGTCATGAAGTCTCTAGGCAAATTGAGGTAGCCGAGCTCCGCGGCTACCTGGCTGTTGCGGATCATGCTGCGCCCGCTCAGCACCACACGGCGGCCGCAGCGCTCGGAGATGTCAACGACCTGCTGAATTCGCGGAATGCTGGAAGAAAACGTAGAAAC
This sequence comes from Binatia bacterium, assembly GCA_036258955.1. Classification (GTDB taxonomy): domain Bacteria; phylum Desulfobacterota; class Binatia; order UBA9968; family UBA9968; genus DATACQ01. The sequence continues at coordinate 2,016 of DATACQ010000406.1, read as the reverse complement.
CAGAACCTTTCCCGTGCTGCCCTGTATGATCTGCTCGAGGTTCGTTCCCACCTCACGTTCCGAGGGCGTGTAACCGCTACGTTCGACATTCGTCGAGTCTGACAACAGCAGGAGCACTCCCCGTTCACCGTAGGCGGCGAAGCGCTGGAAATCGAACATCTCGCCCTCCATCGGAGTATTGTCGATCTTGAAATCGCCGGTGTGTATTACCGTGCCGACGGGGGTTTCGATCGCCAGCGCAAGGCAGTCCATCAAACTATGGGTGACGCGGATGCCTTCAATTTGAAAGGGAGCGATGTCCCAGGGCTTGCCCGCCGTTATCTCACGAGTGTCGGCGCTGTCTTCCAGGCCGTGCTCTTTGAGCTTGTTGGCCATCAGGCCGAGGGTCAAGCGAGTGCCAAAGATCGGCACGTCCAGGTGTTTCAGGATGAACGGCAAAGCGCCGACATGGTCTTCATGGGCATGCGTGAGTACGATAGCTTTGAGCTTATCTTTCTGCTCGAGCAGATAGCCCACGTCGGGAATGACTAAATCGATGCCCAAAAGCTCAGCGCCGGGAAACATGAGGCCACAATCGATGGCAATGACAGCATCGCGGTATTCTATGAGCATCATGTTCAGTCCGAATTCGCCAAGGCCTCCAAGGGGTATAACTTTCAGCGGGTCCATTATCGTTTCACCAAGCCTTCTATCCTGTAAAAATAATCCTGACTCATCCGTCGACACTGTATGCACTCCACGCCGGAGTCGCACGAACAAAAATTTAACCGCAAACCAATCGACAAGCGCGAGAAGTGTAGCGCGCACGCGCCTTCCACGCGCGACACCACCGACGAGAAATTCATGCAAGCCGCGAATGTCTTCACTAACCGCAATCTGAAGTTCTTTCGCAGCCGCACTGGTTGAATTGTGTCCAACGTTTAGGGGTTTTTAGAGTTGGAATCTAGGAGTTTGCCGAAGCGAAATTTGGCCGTTGTTAAGGTCAGGCCGATTTCGAGCAGCTAACGACAGAGCGCGCGTCTGTGCGGGTGCCATCGGCTTCGCATGAAGCAAGCTTCTCCTCAATTGTGCGTTGCACTTGATCCGCGACCGCACTCAAAGAGCCCGGTCGCCGGTCGGTGATTACTATGGGATGGCTGACGTGGACCTCAACCGTGCCGGAACGCAGGCGCCACGCGCCTTTCGGCAATATCTTCCCGCTGCCGACTATAGTTACCGGCACAACCGGCGTGCACGTCTTCGCGGCGAGTAAGAGCCCTCCGCGCTTGAATGGCAGCAAACGACCATCCAGACTGCGCGTTCCTTCGGGAAACACCACTACTGATATACCGCTCTCCATCCGCCTCGTGGCTTTTTTTATGGTGCGCAGCGCTCCCGCGCTATCGCCCCGAGCGACGGCGATGTGCTTACCGGCCCACATCGCCCAACCAAAAAGCGGCACCCACAGAAGCTCCTTCTTTGCAATCCAGCGCAGTTGAAATCCTGGAAAGCTTTGAAGCAGAACAGGGATGTCGACGTTGCTTTGATGATTAACCAAAAAGAGATATGGCCGGCGCGGATCGAGACGGTCCACTCCGTGAACCTTAACTGCGACTCCACCCAACGCGAGAATCAGCCACGCCCATAAACGACTAATACAGTAGACACGCTTTCCGTGAGGATCGAAGAGCCCGAGCAGCACGGTCGCTACCGCCGCCGGCACCGTGACCATTCCGAGCACCGCCAGCTTCAAGAAGTAGAGCATCAGGGTCGAAGATCGCGGCTTGGAACTTGCCGTTAAAGCACCGCTTTATATTAATTCACGGTCGGCAAAAAAGCAATTAAGCGAGCCGTGCGCATGTGTCGGAAGGGCGACTCGCTAGACTTTGCGCTCGGGGTTTCATCAACCTTGAATGGCTCATGTGCGCGCCCCCTGGCAACAGACCGATTTTAAAAGCTCTTGAAATGAGTTGCCCTAAAATGATTTCTTTACTCGGAGATCTTTGTCAGCTCCCCGAAGCGGGATCAATTTGACTG
>DATACQ010000405.1:0-1715 GCA_036258955.1 Binatia bacterium | reverse complement strand
GGATTGCATAGGAAAGGAAACGCTCTTATCCACCCTCGCCCTGCGGGAGAGGGAAGGGGTGAGGGCTCATTTAGGAATGTGAGTGTCTTGCCCGGGCACCGGATGCGCGATCGCCTCCTCGAGCGATGTCACGCCGTGCCATTCGTTGGCTGGCCGCACCCGTCCATCGCTGCCCACTTGATCGACGCCCCAATAGATCTCCAACGAATGGTTATCGGGGTCGCGAAACTCCACGGCAATCTGGCAACCCGCGCGGCGCCGGCCTTCAAAGTCGATTTTCGCGCCCTGCGCGCGCAATCGGTCGCGGGCGCGCAGTACCTCGGATAACGTCGGCACTTCAAAGGCGAGATGGTGCAATTCTCTATGTTGGGCTTGGCCGTCGCCCTGGCCCACCAGAGCCAGGCAATGATGGTCCGAATTACAGCGCAGGAATACCATGCCGCCGGGCATCATATCCTCGGCATAAACATCCGAGACCTTGAAGCCGAGCACCTGCGTATAAAAAGCAGTGGCTCGCTCAAGGTCGGCCACTTGCAAAACAACATGGCCGACTTTGGAGATATGAAACCCGATTCCCTTGGGAGGAGTCATGCCTTTGAGTTTTTCAACGTTGACCGCCATGTTTCCTCCGCGAGTGGAAATATTGTTGTGCAGATTGCTGCACGTCCTTCTGATATTTTGTATTGTCCGTAAGTGTCATTCTAAGCCGCAGGCGAAGAATCTCGTATTCGTACCACCTTGAAAGCCGAGATGCTTCGCTCTGCTCAGCATGACATCCGCGCGCATGAAACACAGTTTCATTGACAAGAAATAACTGGCGCGTTCAATCATCGAGTCGGAATTGATGGCATTAAATTCTGCGACTTGAGAAACTCGATGACGAATTCATCAAAGCCCGCCGGGTCTTCGATGTTGCAGGCATGGCCGGTATTGGGCAGTACCTTGTGCACGGCGCCAGGAATTAGAGATGCGGTTTTCCTGCCGCCCGCCAGCGAGTTGTCGTGTTCGCCGTTGATCACCAGGGTCGGAACCTTCATGGTTCCAAGCCGCGGTGTCATATCGGTCCCGCCGCGCGCGCGAAAGATCTGCGCGATGGATTCCCCCGAGAGCCATGGGTCGCGCTCGACGAACATGTTGAGCAGATATTTCCCCAATTTTGTTTCCGGAAAGCCCGGCGCAACCAGCTCTCTCAAGTGCTGGATGTGGTACTTTTCTATTCCAATCTTCGTATAACCGTGAATTCGCTCTTCGATGGATCCTCCGGGGCCGCTGCTGCCGCCCACGAGGATCAATGCTTTAAATAGTTCTGGATGGTCCAATCCCAGTAGCAACACGACGCCCGAACCGACGCTGACACCGCCGAGAATCGCTTGTTTCACATCCAGGTCGCGGCAAACGCCAAGAACGTCATTCGCCATGTCGCCGAGGCTAAATGGCGTTTGCGGCTTGTCTGAGCGACCGTACCCACGAATGTCGATGGCGATGACTTTAAAAAAAGTCGAGAAATGGGCTATCTGGTACATCCACAGGTTGTGATCGAAGGGGTTGGCGTGAACCATGAGGAAGGGCAAGCCTTCGCCCGCGACTTCGTAATAGATCTTCACGCCGTTGGCGGTGCTGTACATAATTCGAAAAACTGCCGTTCAAGCCGTTCAAAACGTTCAAGCCGTTCAAGCCGCCGGAACCGGAGTTTGCTTCTGACGTTTTGAACTATT
>DATACQ010000404.1:0-6490 GCA_036258955.1 Binatia bacterium | reverse complement strand
ATTAGCGCTAATACGCACAAGGCGGCGACCCTTAAAAGTCCTGTGTCCGCTCTCTACGAGGCTTACTCCTCGGACTCTGGATCCAACACTCTGGACCGAGACGCGAAACTCGTTCACCCGGACCCCAGATTTTCGAAGGAGGTCAAGAAGACCGTGAAGTCGGAAGCGTATAAAGTATCCAAACCTTCGCGTACTTCGTGGTGACACCGTATTGGCTAGCTTTTCTTCGTTTCCTTTAGCGCTCGCCATACCTTCTCCGGTGTAAGCGGCAGGGTTTTGATGCGCGCTCCCGTGCACCACGCCACGGCGTTGGCGACCGCAGGCGCGACGGGGATGATGCCCCCTTCACCCAAACCTTTGGCGCCATACGGCCCAGGTCCGTTGCCGTCTTCGATCAGTATTGATTCGAACTCGTGCGGCACATCGTCGAAACTCGGCACTTTGTAGTCTACCAAAGTGGAATTTACGATCTGCCCGCCGTCAAAATGATACGACTCGTAAAACGTGTGACCGAACCCCATCATGGCCGAACCTTCGTCCTGGCCTTCGCACTGCAGCGGATGGAGCGCTTTGCCGGCATCTGCCGCCGTCACGTACTTCTCCACATGAACCTGGCCCGTTTCGCGATCCACATCCAGTTCCACAGCGCCAATACCAATCTCCCAAAAAAGCGGATTCGCAGGCGTCGGTGCCATGCCGCTGTGCGCGTAGCCTCTGCCCACCAGTTCGCCGCCCTGCATAGCAAAATGTTTGTGGATCAATTCGCCGTAAGAAATTTTTTTGCCGCCTGCAATCGCTTCACCATTCTTAAGAGTGATTGCGTCTTCGGGGCACTCGAAGTGATCGCTCGCTAGTTCGAGAATCTGCCGGCGGCCGTCCGCTCCGGCGAGTTCCACTGCCTTCCCCATAACCGTAGTTGACCGGCTCGACCCTGTGGAACGATCGAAGGGAGTATACCCGGTATCAATGGGCTGGATCGTGACTCGCTCGAGGGGGGTGCGCAGCTCTTCGGCCACGATCTGACTCATAACCGTTTTCGCGCCCTGCCCAAGTTCTGCGGTGCCGCACAACAGCGTCACACTCCCATCGGCTAGCACGTGCACCGTCGCAGTGGACGCCAACGGCGCGCCTGGGTCGGTGGTGCCAAAGCCAACTCCACGGCCGCGCCCCTGTTTGCTGATGGGGCCATCCCATCCAAGTTTGTCGGTGACGAGTTTCAATCCCTTGTATAAGTCCGCATCGAGTGGCCTGTAGTTGGGGCGGATTTCCTCGCCGTTCTTCACGAGATTCTTTTTGCGCAACTCCACCGGATCGATGCGGAGCTTTTGCGCGATGATATCGAGCTGAGATTCCGTGGCCCAGGCAGTCTGCGGACCACCGATGGAGCGAAAAGAAGCGGCCGAAACCGTATGGGTGAAAACGCAGTAGGAGTTAATCTTGAGATTGGGATAACGATACGGCCCGAGAATGCGCGTTAACGTTCGTCCGGTAACCGTCGGGCCAGTTTCGGTATAGGCGCCCGTGTTGAGATAAATTTCGGCTTGTTTCGCGACCAACGTGCCGTCGCTTTTTACGCCGGTCTTCACCTTGCACTTGATAGCGTGACGCCGGCATGTGACCATCGCCTCAGAAAAGCTTTGCACCACCCGAACGGGTCTTCTGGCTTTGCGCGCCAGCGCCGTCACAAGCGGCTCGATCTTTGCCCCCGACTTGCTGCCGTAAGCCCCGCCGACAAAGTTCACGTGCACGCGAACCTTTGCCAAAGGATACTTGAAGAACTCGGAGAGTTCCTGGCGCACGCCAAAGGGATGGCCCGTGGACGTCCATACCTGAATGCCGTCGCTGCCGACTTGCGCAATCGCCGTGTGGGGCTCCATCGGATAATGGTAAATCATCGGGAACTCGAAGGAGTCCTCAAAAATCTCGTCGGCTTCGGCGAAGCCGCGTTCGACGTTGCCCTTGATCAGTTCGGTCTGGAAGCAAATGTTCCCCGGGGCGAAATCATGGACTATCGGCGCACCCGGAGCCAGCGCCTCGTCAACGTCGATTACCGGTTTTAATGCCTCGTACTCGACGTTGATCTTACCCAACGCCTCTTCGGCCGTGGAGAGATCAACGGCAGCGACCGCCGCTACCGGTTGGCCGGCGAAGATCGCACGGTCCAGAGCAATAATTGGATGATCCTTGTTTTTGCCGCGACCGATGTATGGACTCATGTCATTAAAATCCGCGCGCGTTACCACTGCGAAGACGCCCGGCAGCGACTCAGCGTCACTGCCGTCGATCGAAACGATCCGCGCATGAGCGTAAGGGCTGCGTAGAAACTTACCTTCAATCAGACCTGGAATCGCGAGATCAGCCGTGTACTTTGCGCTTCCAGTAACTTTGTCGGTGCCGTCCACACGTGGAACCGACGTGCCGATCACGGAGAAATTAGATTCCTTCGTAGCCATATGATTATTTACACATCCTTCCGTTGCGGCATCATGAGCGCGGCGGTAGCTGAGCCTCAACCAAAACAGCTTTCGTATATCGGCGCAGAGGGTTACGTGTCAAGTTATCGTTTTACCGCGTGCGCTGACAAACCGTGCTGCAAACCTGAATCACTTCTCTCGAAGTTCGCAGCGAGAGCGATTAGTCGGGCGTAATCCTCGATTCGTCGTTCCAGCATGGAACGTTGGTAACCGCGGACATGGATGTCTCCGGACGCATCCTGCGGGCGACGTCCCAAGTTGTGACTTGTGTCGGCGCCGTGAGGGTGCGATCATAAAAAATATTTTGCTTCGAGTATTTGGATGAAATCGAGCCAATCCTTCGCGCTCTTGCTTGCCGGTTTTCTGATCGCTCTATTAATTGCATGCAGCAAACATTCTAGCTCGTCCGCCGCCGGCGATTTTCATGTCGAATTGCAACCTATTGCGGTCGACGTAGAAAAGCCGGAGCGGGTTGAGTTCGGACGTCTTAAACTCGTGGGAGCTTTCCACCTACGCTCGAGCGACTCGCGATTCGGCGGCTTGTCAGGTCTCACAATCGGTAAAGATGGGAGGCTATACGCTGTCTCCGATCGAGGTTTTTGGCTGTCCGCGCGTATGCATCTGGACAGGAACGGCCGCTTGTTGAACCTAACAGATTGGCAGTTCGCAACGCTGCTTACCACCACGAAGAGGCCCGTCACAAACCTATTCACGGATGCGGAGGGGCTGGCCCAGGCGCCGGACGGATCATTTCTCGTTTCTTTTGAACAGTCCCACCGCATCTGGCGCTACCCAGCATCGCCGGAGCCGTTTTCAAGCCCGGCTATCCCGGTTCCGCTGCGCGCCGAAATGGTTGCAGCCCCTACCAACGGAGGTTTTGAAGCTATCAGTGCTTTACCCGACGGACGGATTTTTACGATTTCGGAAGAGCACGAGAATGACGACGGAAGCTTCAAGGCATGGCTGCTGAACGACAATCACTGGAGCGAGCTTTCATACCAGGCGCAGGCGGGTTTCAACCCGTCGGACGCGGTCGCACTCGCTAACGGCGACGTGCTGGTACTTGAACGGCGTCATAATCTCCCGCTACGCTTTTCCGCTCGGCTGACACTCATTAGGGCTAAGGACATTCGCCCTGGCGGTAGTTTAAGAGGAGAAGAAGTAATGCGGCTCGAACCACCATTAATGGCCGACAACTTCGAGGGGATCGCGGTCAAGGAGATCGACGAAGGGACGATGATCTTCTTGGCTTCCGACGATAATTACTTTGTCCTTCAACGCAGCTTGCTTCTGCAATTCCTGCTGCCCAATTCTGGACAGGCGGCGCATTGACTCGGAAGCGCTGCTTTGGCTAGCATACAGTCGGCTTTGGTAGTTCGTGTTCGCGTTCCGAGTTTCGAGTTTGAACCCGAAACCCGAAACTTGAAACCCAAAACAGTGACGCGACATGGAAAATAAAGAATCATATCGCACATTTTCTGCCATCTACCTCGGTGAATTCACCGCCGCTGTATTCAGACACTTCGGCGTGATCGCGGCTGACGCCGAGCTTGCGGCGGATGTGTTGGTAAAAAGCGACCTACGCGGCATTGATTCCCACGGCGTCGCGCGGCTGCATACCTATTTCGAGATGCTGGAGCTCGGGCGCATTAATCCGAAGCCGAACATTAAACGCATCCGTGAGAACAAAAGCGTGGCGACCGTCGATGGGGATAATGGCCTTGGTCTGGTGGTGGCCCCAAAAGCCAATGAGATCGCCATGGGAAAGGCAGAACAGCACGGCTCAGGCTGGGTGAGCGTCTGCAACTCCAATCATTTCGGGTTCGCCGGCTATTACCCACTGAAGGCGCTTGAACGCGATCTCATCGGGTGGGCCATGACGAATTCCACCAAGTTGGTTGCGCCGCTGTGGGGCGCGGAAAGAATGCTCGGGACCAACCCCATTGCAATTGCGTTTCCTGGTTACAAAGAACCGCCCATCGTCATAGATATGGCTACCAGCGCCGTTTCATACGGCAAAATTGAAATCGCGCTGCGCAAGAAGGAACAAATTCCCACGGGATGGATTATCGACAAGCACGGCAATAAAACCAGCAACCCTCAGGACATGGTCGAGGGAGGCGCGCAGCTGCCACTCGGATCTGAGAAGGAGATGGGCGGCCATAAAGGGTACGGGTTGGCATCGATGGTTGACATACTTTGCTGCGTTTTAAGTGGCGCCAACTGGGGCCCTTTTGCGCCACCTTTTGCGCTGCGACAGGAGATTCCGCTCCGCTCTGTCGGCAAAGGCATCGGCCACTTCTTCGGCGCCATCCAAATCGACGGATTTATCGCGAAAGACGAATTCAAAAAACAAATCGATGAATGGATTCGCGTATTCCGAAACTCCAGGCCGGCGCCCGGCACCAGTGGCCCACTGATTCCCGGCGACCCAGAGCGAGAAGCCGAAGCGATCAGGAGCAAGGAAGGTATTCCGCTGCTAAAACCTGTGGTGGATGATCTCCTGGATATCGCGCGCAAAACCGGCATCCCATTTAAGACAGAAACGTGATGTGTCGGCCGGTAGGGGGAGTCTGTCATTCGTGACCTAATTCAATCGTCATTCCGGGCAAGTTGAGGATAGCTGGCGCGACCCAGAATTCAGGGAAGTTGAACCCGGATTCCGCAGTTGAACCTAGTTACCGCGAGAACGAGGGGCGAGCCTAAAGTAGCGAAGACACCCAAGCATGCAGTTTCGAAGTCGTTTTCGCCCCTTTCGTTGTGATGGTTTATACAGTGTTTGACAGGGCACAAGCACCGCTGATCGACGTCCGGTCAGAGGCAGAATCTACTGGCTTAGCTACGAAAGGTTTGCTCCTCGCCTCCGCATCAAGACCAACTGCGGAATCCGGGTTCAAAAGAAATCCTGGATTCCGCTTTCGCGGAATGACTGAACGAACCTACGCACTGCTAAGGAATTTCTCCGCACGAAAGTGACGGTGGAAGCAGCGCTTCTTACGACAACACCGGGGACGTCATTCACACATATCCACAAAAATTCCGTCCGGGCTCGAGGTAACGTGCCCCGCATGGCGGCAGGATTTGATGAGCGCCAGGCGGCGCTCGCCTTCACTCTGCTCGGCGATGACGCGCTCGTTCATCTGGGAATCGGCTTCACGCAGCGCGGCGAGATCTCTTTTCACGGCCGCGATGTCTTCGACCTTGAAGCCGACGTGCTCTAAGCCCGGCCGGTCGATGCCGGCGCCTTCATAGTCGCTCATCTTCCACGGCGCGATGATCAGCGTTACTTCGCCGTCGGTCAAATAGTAATTGGGATCCTCCAGCGCTTTGTCCGCTTCCTTTAGATCGAACGAGTTGCGGTAGAAAGCCGCGATGTTGGCGGGATTCATGACTCGTAACTTGAGATGATGAATGCGGCGCGGGTGTTCACTTTGCTGCCCAACCTGCGGCGAGCCAGGCCGAACCGCCTGCGGTGAGTTTTGTCGAACCGCATAAACGTCGCGGCGGTTCGCCATGCCTTCCTGAGTGAGGTCGAAGTAGTTTCCTTCCGGATCATGGGCGCCATAAGTTGCAAACGGCCGGTTCGAGGGGCGTTTGAGCACCGCCACCTCGGGATAGTTTTTCTTGAGCCGGCGTATTGCCTCCCCGACGTCATCGACATCGACCCCAAAGTGATGCAGTCCCGGAACATAACCAGGTTTTCGACCGATCACCGTAACGCCGACGTAGCCGTCGCTGATGCTCACGGCGTAATTGGTCCTAATCGCTTTTTCTTCTTCTGCCGAGCCGGGTCTCGATCGTTTCATACCGAATATCGCTTCGTAAAACTTGGCTTCTCGCACAAAATTCTCGCTGACGATTGCGGCGTGTTGAATTTTAGAAAACATAAACCCCCTCCGGTCCGTCTGGTTCCACTAGTTCCAGCCGTTCCAATAGTTCCAATCGTCAAAAAAGTTCGTTGCGCTCAATAATAAGCTGTCTGAAACCGACCAACGATTGGAACTGCTGGAATGTTG
>DATACQ010000403.1:0-15072 GCA_036258955.1 Binatia bacterium | reverse complement strand
GAAGAATGGCATCGAAAGTGGGTCGATCAGCGTTTCGTTTGGTACCAACAATACGGCATACGAAAAGAGAATATCCGCAAGCGTGAGCATGAACAGGATGAGCTGGCGCACTACGCCAAGCGAACGGCAGACATTGAGTATCTTTTTCCGATGGGCTGGAGCGAGTTAGAAGGCGTCGCCAACCGCACAGATTTTGATTTGAAACAGCATGCGCAGTTCAGCGGCAAAGCGCTGGAATACTTCGATGAGGAAACCAAGCAAAAAATCGTTCCCTATGTGATCGAGCCTTCCGCCGGCGCTGACCGCGGAACTTTGGCTTTTCTTGTGGACGCCTACAAAGAAGAGGAAGTCAGGGGCGACAAGCGCGTGGTGCTGAATTTTCATCCGGAATTGGCGCCCGTCAAAATCGCCGTGCTGCCGCTGCTGAAGAAGAACTCTCGCATCGTCGAGACGGCGCAGCGGCTTGCGGGCGATCTGCGCAAGCGCTGGCATGCGGTCTACGACGACACCGCGTCCATTGGCAGGCTCTATCGCCGCCAGGATGAAGTCGGCACGCCGTTCTGTGTGACGGTGGACGTGCAAACGGTTGGAGATGACAACTCTCCTGCCGATGAGAAAGTTACGATCCGCGACCGCAACACCATGGAACAGGTGCGGGTGGCGATGAGCGAGCTTACAACCGTCATGGATAAGCTCATGGACGGCAAGTGGTCTGAAATTCACCGCGATCACGCCATCAACAAAGAGTAGTGTAGCAGGCGGCTGAAAAGCCTCTTACAGGCTGCTCAAAAAAAATCCAGAGGCGAGGCGCACACGAAATGGAGTGTTGGAGTAACGGAGTACTGGAGTTTTGCTCCGGAGCCCCTCACTCCATAACTCCAGTACTCCGGTTTACGTCAGGCGTTCGAGCGCGACCGAGCGTAGGTCGTTTTCAGCAGCCTGCCAAAGGACACAAAAATTCGTCGCTATTATAACCGGGTCAAATTCCTTGTTGACCGGCATCGCCGTTTTCTCATCCTCGGCGTTCTGTCGCTGATCGCCACGGATCTGGCGGGCATCACCATTCCTTGGCTGATCAAGGGCGGCATCGATACGGCTCTCGGTGCGCAAGAGCCCGGCCGATCGTTGATTCAATATCCGCTGCTGATCCTCGGGGCTGCCGCACTCCAGGGATTTTTCCGCTACTGCTGGCGCATCAATATTCACGGCTTTTCACGCCGTTGTGAAGCGGATCTGCGCGATAGAGTTTTCGCGCACCTGCAAAAACTTCCAATCAGTTTTTTCCAGCGCACCAAGACCGGTGATCTTATGTCCCGTTTAACCAATGACATTCTTGCGGTGCGCGAGTTGATGGGATTCGGCTCCCTCGCCATTGTCGATGCCGCAGTGGTGATCATCTTCAGCCTCACGTTAATGATTACCCTCGATCCATGGCTTACTCTTTGGTCGATGCTGGCCATGCCGTTGATTCCCATCATCGTGCGTTTCTTCGGTCGCGAGATCTTTCGTTCTTCCCGCGAGACGCAGGAACGCTTGAGCCAATTGAGCGCGTTCGTGCTGGAAAACTTTTCCGGCATGCGCGTGGTGCAGGCCTATGCTCAGGAGCAAAATCAGATCCAAGGCTTTGACAGGATTAACACCGATTACCGCAGCAAGAACATGTGGCTTGCGACCCTGTGGGGTATTTTCTGGCCCCTGATGCAGGTGATCGCCGGCACCGCGGCGGCGATCGTGCTCTGGCTCGGCGGCAGGCAGGTCTTAGAGGGTACGATGAGTTTGGGTGAGTTCGTCGCCTTCAACGGCTATCTGGCTATGCTTACCTGGCCGCTGATGGCGATCGGCTATACCGCGAATCAGTACCAGCGCGGCACCGCGGCGTTGTCGCGGATCGCCGAAGTTCTCGATTCGCCGATCTCGCGCCGCTACCAGACCGATGCTCTGTCGAATGGGGCTGCTGTGATCAGCGGAGCGATTGAGTTGCGCAACCTCAGCTTCGCCTACGACGGCGTGCCGGTTCTAAAGAGGCTGAACCTCAAGATCCCTGCGGGAACCGTGTGTGGCATTGTTGGCCCCACCGGATCGGGAAAAAGCACAATGGTCAATCTATTGTTGCGCCTTTACGAACCCACTGACGAGCAGCTCTTTATTGACGGCATCGACATAAAAAAAATGGCCCGCCGGCAGCTCGAAAATGCCATCGGACATGTGGCGCAGGATATTTTCCTTTTCGCGGGCTCGATCCGCGAGAACATTCTCTTCGGCAGCGAGAACGGCGCAGCGGAGAAGGCCGAAGAGGCGGCCGGCATTGCGCAGCTCCTGCCGGCCATTGCCGGCTTCAGCGCCGGCTTTGAGACGGTTATCGGCGAACGCGGCGTGCGCCTATCGGGCGGCCAGAAGCAACGCGCCGCGCTCGCCCGGGCCATCGTCAAGAATCCGCCCATTCTCGTTCTCGACGATGCTTTTTCCAGTGTTGATGTCGAGACCGAAGAGGAGATTTTACGCGGGCTAAAGAACTTTATGCGCGGCCGCACAACGTTGTTGATTTCGCACCGGATCTCAACCGTGCGCGATGCCGGCCAGATTGTTTACTTGCGTGCGGGTGAAATCATCGAGCGGGGCACCCATGATGAATTGCTGGCCCTCCGGGGTGCCTATTATGAGCTCTATCTGCGGCAAACTCTCGAACGCCAAATGGAGTCGATGGCGCCGCTGGGAAGAGATCTGTGAACGAGGAACTCCAGCAAGAAGACGAAATACTCGGCAAGGCTTACGACGCGCGTTTGATGCGCCGCATCCTGCGCTACCTGCGGCCGTATTGGAAGTTACTGGCGGTTTCTTTCGTTTTGCTCATGATCCAGACCGGGACACAGCTTCTCGGGCCGTACATCACCAAAGTTGCCATCGATCGCTATATCGCGACCAAGGATCTGGCGGGCTTAGATCGCATGGCCTTAGCCTATGCGGCTGTTGTGTTATTTGGTTTCGTTGTTCTGTTCATCCAAACCTACACAACCCAGTACACCGGCCAGCGTGCTATGCATGATTTACGCATGGATATCTTTTCGCATCTGCAGAAGCAGGATATGGCCTACTTCGATCGCAATGCCGTCGGCCGGCTCATGACCCGCGCGATCAACGACGTTGAGACATTGAACGAGCTGTTTAGCACGGGCGTTGTGGGCTTGCTAAGCGATTTATCCATTGTCTTCGGGATCGCCGCCATCATGCTCTGGCTCGATTGGCGCTTGGCGCTGGTCTGTCTGGCCGCCTTTCCGGTCATTGTCTACGTTAGCCGCTTCTATCGCCGCCGGGCGCGGGAGGTTTACCGCGAAAGCCGGTTGATCCTCGGCCGTCTCAATGCCGGGCTGCAGGAAAACATCGCGGGCGTCGCGACCATTCAGGCCTTCGGGCAGGAAGGCAAAATGTACAGGCGTTTTCACGATATCAACTATCACTACCGTGACGTTTTGCTGCGCAGCATCCGCTATAACGCGCTCTTTTTCCCCGTGATCGAACTGTTCAGTGCGCTCAGCATCGGGCTGCTGCTGTGGTACGGCGGCAATCTGATTATAGGCAACGCCATACAAGCCGGGGTGATCGTCGCGTTTATTCAATACATTCAGCGCATGTACCAACCGATCCGGGATCTCGCGGAGAAATACAACATTATGCAAGCGGCGATGGCGTCTTCTGAAAGAATTTTCGCTTTGCTCGACACACCCGAGACCATCAAAAATCCCTCGCAACCGCGGAAGATTGAGCAGTTCGCGGGACAGATCGAGTTCAAAGACGTCTGGCTCTCTTACCGGCCTGGAGAGCCGGTGCTGCGCGGGATTTCGTTTCGCGTGCGGCCGGGAGAAAAGCTTGCCCTCGTGGGTGCCACCGGCGGCGGAAAGACGTCAATCATCTCGGCGCTTTGCCGTTTCTACGACATCGACCGCGGCGCGATTCTCGTGGACGGAGTCGACATCCGGGAGTGGAACAAACAGGAGTTACGCCGCCATCTGGGTCTGGTTTTGCAGGATGTCTTTCTATTCTCCGGCGATATCGCGAGCAATATCACTCTCGGTGATCCGCGCGTCAGTCACGAAAAAATGCTTGAGGCCGCGCGGCGCGCCCAGATCGCGCCCTTCATTGAAAGGCTGCCCAATGGATATCACGAGGAAGTGCAAGAGCGCGGCTCCACTTTATCGCACGGGCAACGCCAGTTGCTTTCCTTTGCCCGAGCGCTGGCGTTCGACCCGAAGATTTTGATACTGGACGAAGCCACAAGCTCGGTTGACACCGAGACGGAAACGTTGATCCAAAAAGCTTTAAACGAGCTACTAAAAAACCGCACCGCGCTCATCATTGCTCACCGATTATCAACGATCCAAAATGCAGATCGAATTCTTGTGATTCACAAAGGCGAGATCTGGGAGCAAGGCACCCACGGCGAGTTGCGTGCTCGCGGCGGACTCTACGCCCGTCTCTACGACCTCCAGTACGGGCTAAAGGAGCGCGATCTCTCGGCGCCGCCGGACTCAGCGCGGCTGGGTTAATGTGACACTTATCGGATGCCGCACAGATGTCATTCTAAACGCAGAGAGCGGAGTGAAGAATCTCGGCCGAGGTCCTTCGCGGAGTTTATCCGGAGCGAAGCCGAAGGACTCAGGAGAGACATCAATGAGCTTAGCCAATGTTGAATTCTGTGCGCGGCTTCCGCAACTTTCCGATCATCCTAAGTTGGTGTTACTGATACAAGATCGCCTCACCACGGAGTAACCTCCAGAACATGAAAATGCAGATCTCCGTCACGCCGGCATGGCTGGCCGGCATCCATATTACAGGGCGTATCCGGAGACATCCATGTCAGCCTGAATTCCAGCGTTCCATTGCTGGAATGACGATGCCCGGTGTGCGTCAACGGGTCCCTCCATTGGCTTAGTTTCGAAGAAGCGCACGACCTTGAGAGAATTCGAAATTCGATATTTGCGGCTAACTTTGTTCTTTTTCCGCGCCAGTCTCTACGCGATGATGTCGAGAGGTTTAGGCAGGCGAAATCCGGGAAAGATCTTTGTAAGGTCGCGGCGGCCCAAATGGCGGGCGATCACCTCGCCGCAGACGGCGCGGTAGTCAGTCGTCAACTCCAAATCACGACCCTCGTACAAAAGTTCCTGCGCGAGGCCAGGCCAGCGGCCGTAAACTTTGCCGCCGCGCACCGCCCCGCCCAGCACGAACATCACATTGGCATGGCCGTGGTCCGTCCCGCCGTTGCCGTTCTCGCGCACGGTACGGCCGAACTCCGACATCGTGAGCACGACGACATCGCTCATTTTATCGCCGAGGTCTCGGTAGAATGCCGCCAGTCCATCGGCTAGTTCTTTCAAACGATTCGCCATTTGTCCCGTAGCGCCGCCCTGATTGACATGAGTGTCCCAGCCTTCGATTTCGGTAAAGGCAACCTCCAAACCAACCCCGGACTTGATCAACCGGCTGACCTGCGCGAGACTCATAGCGAACCGCCCGGACGGATAGTTGCCGTCGCTGGGCGGGATCTTGGCTTCAATCTCTCGCAACTCTCGAAGCGCGCCGAAGAGGCTTTCCCCGCCGCGGCGGAAAAGCGGATCAGCGCTGCTCGCGTATAATTTTTCCAGCGCGCCGGCAATGACCTCATTGCGCGGCCGAAATTCATCGATCGAAGAGAGCGTCAAGGCAGGCACCGCGCCGGTAAGAATGCGCGGCAACTGCGCGGTAGTAGCCACCGCGCGGAAGTAGGAGGGGCCGGTGCGCCGGGCGTTTAAATAGCGGTTTAGCCAGCCATCGGGTGTGCTCTTTACGCCGGGTGTGCCGAGTTCCATATAATCTTGCGCGTCAAAATGAGAGCGCGTGTTGTCCGGCGATCCGACCGCATGCACAATCGCGAGATGGCCCTGTGTATAGAGTTCTTTTAACGATGCAAGCGCCGGATGAAGGGCGTAAAAGCCGTCGAGGTCGATGGCGTGATCTGTGCCGGAGGCGGGCTCGGCGATTGCGAGAGTTGGCCGCGCCGCATAATAGCCGCTGTCCTTGAACGGGATCACAGCATTCAAGCCATCCATCGCACCGCGCTGGAATACGACGACCAAGCTCTTGTGCTGGCTGGTTTGCTGCGCGGCGGCGAGCCGCAGCAGAAATGATGGCGGCCAACCCAGGGCGAGAAAGCTCAAACCGGTCGACTGGAGGAATCGGCGGCGCGCGGCGTTCATTGCTACCTCCTTTGGAATTCCGGCGCAGCCATAAGCAGTGCCACCGCTTCAGCGCCTGATGTCGTGCCCAGGGCCAGTCGGGTGGGCTCGGACAAGCCATCGGGTGCGATCAATTCGGTCAACCGTTGCACGTTCCCGGTGAGCGCCGGATTGACACGCGCGCCGGGAATGCGATTGCTCACTAGATCGCTGGCGAAGTTCATGCGCGTAAGCAACATATCGGGGCTGATCCAGGACGCGCCGGAATCAGGATAGCCGGTGGGGGGTTGAGCCAAAAACAGCGGCTCCCCCATCCGTCCGAGATAGCGCAGCAGCTGCGGGGTAATTTGCGTGTCGGCGCCAGTGGCGCGCAGCGCGCTCGCGACAAACTCGAGCGGCTTTTTCACTTTGCTGCGGTAGGCCGCAGGCGAAACAAACTCCGGCGAGCCGATGATTGTCCGCAAAACGGCGGCGATCTCGCCATCGCTTTGATGAAACGTCGCAGAGGCGGCATCGATCACCGAAGCCGGGGGATCATCCGAGACGAAACGCCGCGCCAGCTTGGTGGCGATGAAGCGAGCGGTGGCGGGATGGCGCGCCAGAATTTCAATGACTTTGAAGCCGTCTTCTACCCCGCCGCCCGGCGGTATGCGCGTGCCCAGGACGATTTTCTCGCCATCATCATGGATCCGTGGATCGAAGACAAACTCGCCCTCGCCGCGCGGTCTTTGAATGGTCCAGCCGGTAAAGCAGCGGGCGACCTCGTGAACGTCCCTTTGCGTGTAGCCGCCGGCCACCCCAAGCGTGTGAAGCTCCATGATTTCCCGCGCGTAGTTCTCGTTGAGGCCGCGTTTGCGGTTGTTGGGCCCGAGGCGGGCGCTCGCCTTTGGCGCAGCGCTGAGCCAATTGTCGAGATAGAAAAGCATTGCCGGGCTTTGCGCCGTGGCGCGCAGAAGATCCTTGAATTTTCCCAGGACATGGGGACGAATCGTGTCGCGATCATAGGATGTGACGAGCCAGCGATCCGCTCCCTTGCCGGCAAAAATGTTGAAGTGGTTGCTCCAAAAATCCGCCATGACTTCGTACAATTGCCGGCGGCTGTACACGGCGCGTAGCAAACGCGCTTGCTGCAGTTCTAAAATTACAACGCGCGGGCCCTGCATTGCCATTTTTCCCGCCATTCCGGCTTCTCTTGCAATGTTTGCTGGCGGATAGAGATCGAAGAGCTGGCCACTCGAAAGACGGATGGTCTTAAGGCCACTGAGCTTTTCTTCCAATGACGTGTCTGGGATGCTTTCGGGCTGCAGCTGGGTGTCGAGGTACTCGCCGAATCCTAGGCGCAACGCCTGTTCCAACTCTTGCCGGGTCGGGCCGAAGCTGATTCTGCTGAGCAAATGATTAATTTTTTGTTCTCGGCTCAAGCCGGCGCTCATAATTTACTCGGCGCGCTGCGAATTGTGATCGCGTATCTCTAGGGGATGGTCTTGCGCTCTTCCGGCGCGTGTTGCCTCGCCCCTTCGCGAAAGTTTTCTCGCCTCTGCTTTCTCTCCTCAGGCCCCAGCTGCTTAAGCCGCTCCCGTCGTTGCTTGCGCCATTCCTGCTTTTCCTCGGGCGAGAGCCCTTGCATGCGCTGGCGGAATTTCTCTCGCATGCGCTGCTTTTCTTCGGGAGAGAGATGCTGGAAGCGCTCCCGAAAACGTTCACGCAAAGCTCGCCGTTCTTCAGCCGGCAGCTCGCGCCAGCGCTGCCAGCGTTCACGGAGCCGTTCGCGCTCCTCCGGCGAGAGCTGTTGCCAGCGTTCGTAATTCTTTCTAACGGCGGCCTTTTCCTCCTGAGACATGCGGCGCCAAGCTTCGTATTTTTTTCGCAATTCTTCTTGACGCTCCGGAGGAAGCGCTTTGAAACGCTCGCGCATTTGCTGCTTTTCCTCCGATGTTGCGCGCTCCCAGCGCTCGAACGCATGCTCGTCGGTTTGTGCGAGCACCGGCGATCTCCAGCTGCTGATCACGAGCGACGCCAGCAACAGCCAAAATACGGAATAGTGAAACAAAGGGTTGACGTTAGCCCTTGCCATGGTACAGCGCTCTACACACCGCCTGGTTCGGTCATTTGTTGCAAAATCTCCAGATTGTCTAAAACCTCGAGGTTGCGATAAAAATCCAAATTCTCGGCGATCGGCAAAACTTCCAGCATCGCGTTATCGAGCGGTGGGGCGCTATCTCGATCGAGCCAAAGATTCTTGCCCAAGGTAAAAGTGAGCGCCAACGCCACCACCGCAGATGTCGCAAGAGCGGGCATCCCCCACGGTTTTAACGTAAACAACAACCTTTGCCACCACGGCACGGATTCAGCAACTTGCGCGAGTTTGTGACGCAGCTCGCGGCTATAGTCGTTCCAGAACGCGGCCGGCGGGTCGTCGGCCAAAACCGTTCGCGGCAGGAGATCGGCGTATTCGTATAGAGACCGCGTACAAGCCCCGCAGTCTTTCAGGTGTGCTTCCAGCCGTTGCCGTTCTGCGCCGGCCAGTTCGCTGTAGTGCAACAGCACCAAATCCTGCTCAAAGTCTGCGCAAGCCGCGCCTTTGACTGCTTCGTTCATGCTGATAGCTCCTCAGCGGGCAAACTCCGCCAGGGTTTCTCTAAGCGCCTTCACTGCTCGATGAAGGTGCACTTTGACCGTTCCTTCCGCGGTATCCATCACGTCAGCGATCTCTTTGATGGAAAGCCCCTGATGGTTCTTCAAGATGAACGCCGTTCGCTGTTTCGCCGGCAGGGCTTCGAGTGCGACCCCGATTTTGTCGGAAAGCTGGCTTGCCATGACGACCTTGTCAGGCGTTGCGGCTAGCGCGCTCGGATGGCTTGGCTCGATTTCGTTTTCCACGGATTCGTTGAACTCTTCATTGGTCCGGCCAGACCTGCGCCTCTTGTGATCCAGGCAAACGTTGACCAGTATCCGGTAAAACCACGTGTAGAAACTCGACCGGCCGTCAAAATTTTTGAGGTTCATAAACGCTTTCAAGAACGCGTCCTGGGAAAGATCCTTTGCTTCCTCGCGGTCGCGGGCAAAGCCAAAAGCGATATGATAGGCCTTCTGTTGATGGCGTTCGGCCAAAACCTCAAACGCCTTAGTGTCGCCCCCACGGGCCAATTTCACAAGCTCTTCATCCCCCGGCATCACCGATGGGCTCACGTTCATGAGACGATTCATACCATAAGTGAAGCCGGTGAACAGGAGTGCGGTGTCGGAACGCATCGCCGGGCTCTTCCCCAATGATGTCGGTTAGACGCCGGACGGCTGGGAAGGTTTACTGTCCGTACGATCCAGGAGATTGCGTCGGGGGAACAGGCCTCTTCGGCCCGTCAAAGTCTCGGGTCTCGAGTCCAGGGGCTCGGGTTTCGGTCTTAGCCAAAACTCTAGACGCAAGACCACAAGACTCAGTTGACATCAATTGACAGTGGCAGCGCCCTGACGTAAGACTTGCCTCATGCGGGTATTCCGTTGGCCCACCAGCGCAGTCGAGGTAAAGCGTCTGGCAGCCCTCGTATTACTCGTCTGCGTCTTTTTCCTGCCCCTGCATTTTCATTCAGTGACGGGGAGCCCGAAGGTTGCCAAAGAATGCGCTTGCCTCCAGGGCTCGCGCACGCAGGCACACCTCGCCCAGGCGCCAGTGCTTCTGACGCCGCCTATCGAGTTCCAGCCGATAGCGTTCGCGGCTGATGAAGCATATGAGAGCCTTTCTATTCCTGTAGTTTTTGCCCGTGCACCTCCCGTGCTCGCCGTTCCTAGCTAGAATCCAGTCTACTCCCCCAGAATAGAGTTTCGCGTGTCTTTCCTCCAATGAGGAAGAACGATGTCAGCCTACGGGAGGTGTTATGAGTTTTTCCCTTACGGCGAGACTCCGGATCGCCGGTGCAGTGGCGAGTTTGCTGCTGACGCCTCTGCCGGCCGCGCTCGCGCAAACGGCAGAGATCGAATCGTTGAAGAGTATGGTTCAGGACATGCAGAAAAAACTGCAGCAGGCGTTGAGCCGCATTGAAGAATTGGAAAAAGAAAAGGCGGTGGATTCAGACAGAGTCGGTCGGGTGGAAAAGTCGCTTCAGGGGGTGCAGAGCGCGCCGTCGATCCTCAATCCCGCGATCGGCATGGCCATCGACGCCACGGCTGAACATCGATCGAAAGCCGGCGGTGACTTCAACTTTCGAGCTGCCGAGATCGCTATTTCCGCGGCCATTGATCCGTACGCGCGAGCGTACGCGTTCATTACCGGCAGTAGAGAAGAGGTTGAGATTGAGGAAGCGGCCGTGGTGACCACTTCGCTACCCTGGAACTTGCAGGCCCGCGGCGGTCGCTTCTTCGCGGATTTCGGCCGGCTCGCCAAGTTTCATCCCCATGAGTACGCTTTTGTGAACACGCCGCTATCACTAGAAAGAATCGTCGGCGGCGAATCCAAGGCCGACGGCGTGGAGTTGAGTTATCTGTTCCCCGCGCCGTTTTTTTTGAGAGGCACCCTCGGCGGCTACAACAAACTCGGCGCCGAAAACGAGCGGATCGATGAGACCAGAGCACGGGCCTGGAGCCGCTTCACCTATTTGGGCAGACTCCAGACCTATTTCGATGTCCTTGACAACCATAGTTTCGAGTTAGGCAGTAGTCTCGCCTTAACCCCGTCGGTTCGGATTGCCGCCGACGCGCGCGGGGGCAGCCGCACACTAACCGGGTTCGATCTAACCTATCGTTATCAACCGCTGGGTAGCACGCTTTATCAGGGGCTGACCATTGGCGCGGAGCTTTTCGGGAATAGTGAGCGAGTGGAGCGCGCTTCCGGCGTTCGGCGCGTCTTCGCGCCCGGAGGGTATGGTTACGCCGAAGCCAAGATCAATCGCGAGTGGTCCGCCGGATTTCTCTACGACAACGCGCCGAGCTTGGCTAATCCGGGCAAAAAGACCATCGGGTATTCGCCGTTCGTAACCTGGAACTTAAGTGAATTTAACCGCCTGCGTTTTCAATACAGTTATCTCGACGATGAAGTCAGAGAGGAAAAATCGGAGCGCGGCAACCAGTTCTTCTTACAGTGGGTGACGGTTCTGGGCGCGCATGCGCACGGTTTCCGCACGCGCTGATGAGTTTTCAAAAATAGGAGATTGTATGAAATGGCTCCGCCGAAACATTGTAAAGGTGCTTTTAACTTTTGCTCTTCTCTCGGTATTTGAATCGGTGGCTGACGCCCAGCGAATTCGCGTCATTACAACCGTGCCGGACCTCGCCGATATGACAAAGCAAATCGGTAGGGATTTAGTGGACGTTGAGAGCCTGACGCGAGGCGTGGAGTTCATGCACGCAGTACCGGTGAAGCCGAGTTTTGTTCCCAAGCTCAACCGCGCCGATGTGCTAGTGGCTATTGGGTTGGATTTAGAAGTCTCCTGGTTGCCGGCGCTTTTGGAGGTGGCGAACAACACGAAAATCCTGCCGGGACAGACCGGCCACATAGATACTTCGGTTGGCGTGCCCGTCGCAGATGTGCCAAGAAACTTCGACCGGGCGGAAGGAGACGTGCATCCAAAGGGAAATCCGCACTACAATTTGGACCCGGTCAACGGCAGGATCATGGCGCGCAACATCGCCGAAGGACTCGCGCGTAATTACCCGCAGCACCGCGCTACGTTCGAGACAAATTTGAACGCTTACCTGGCAGAGTTGAACAAGGCCATCGTTCGTTGGGAAGCGTCGGCGGCCCCTTTGAAAGGAGTGAAGGTCGTTTCTTACCATCAGGACTGGGCTTATTTTGCCAACCGCTTTGGCCTGCAAATTATCGGCAGTATCGAGCTCAAACCAGGCATTGAGCCGACGCCGAATCACCTGCTGGCGTTGGCCCAGCGCATGCAGCAAGAGAACGTACAGATTATTATCTATGGCCCGCAAAGCGATCGCTTCCCGCGCCAACTTGCGAGCCAAACGGGAGCCGCGGTGGTGCGCTTGCAGCAAACTTCCGGCGGATCGCCTGAAACCAATACCTACATAAAATTTATTGACTACAACCTGCGAACCTTGCTCGCGGCGGTTAAGAAAAGTTAACCGGACAGCTCATGCGCAAGACTCACGGCGAAGGGGAGCAGTTCAGTGACTGAGTCGCTCCCGCTGATCAGGCTGCGGAATGCAAGTCTTGGATACCAAGATATGACGGTTTTGAGCAATGTCGAATTGGTGATCCAGCCCGGTGATTTCGTCGCCGTCGCGGGCCCCAATGGTTCGGGCAAAACCACGCTGTTCAGAACCATCCTCGGTTTTTTGCCAACCCGTAGCGGTTCAGTGATACGCCATTGTTCCTTGAGCGACTTCGGCTATGTTCCGCAGAGCGCTGCCCTGGACGCAAATTTTCCCGTCACGGTGGAGGAGGTCGTCGCCATGGGTGCCTACGGCAGGCTTAAGCCGCATCGGCCTACTCCGCGTGCAGAAAAGCTTCGAAGGAGCAAAGTTCTAGAGCAGGTCGGCTTGGGCCATCTCGCGCGCCGAGGGTTTTTCTCCCTCTCGGGGGGACAAAAGCAAAGAATTCTGGTCGCACGGGCGCTGATGGTCGAGCCCAGAATACTTATTTTGGATGAGCCTTTATCCGGTGTTGATACCGAGTCCCGGACGTCCATAACTGAGTTGCTGCTGCGGCTGAATCGAGATGAAAAAAAGGCAGTTATTTTCTCCAGCCACGATTTGCGCATGGTACGTAGCGTTACCAAGAAAATCCTGCGCGTGGATGAAGGAAAAGTAGCCTGGGAAGAGAGCGAAGTGGCTGAGCTTCCATGGTGAGCTTTCTCGAGACCTTGAGCCCGTCCTTCTTGCTTTTCCCCGCCTTGCTTGGAAGCGCGGTCCTTTCCGCCGTGTGTCCGCTGGTGGGAGCGCATCTTATTTTGCGACGCCGGATCTTTCTTGGGCTGACGTTGCCGCAGGTGGCGGCCTGCGGGATCGCCTGTACGTTCTGGATTTATCATGAACTGGGATGGGTCCACGGCGCAGCGAGCGAGCGCCTTGTTGCCATGGCCGGGTCGCTGCTTTGGACTTTGGTTGCCATGGGGCTGCTGGCTTACCTCGATCGCCACCTAACCGGGTCGCCGGAAGCGAGGCTCGCGGCAGCTTATGCATTGGCCTCCGCGCTGACCATCCTGTTCGTTGTCTTCAATCCGGCAGGAGAACTCGAGATCCTTAATTTGCTCAAAGGTGAAGTTATTGCCCTGTCGCAACCGGAGCTTCAGCTGCTCGCGCTGATCTATGGGATTGTCCTCGTTGGGCTGATACTGTTCCGCAGAGAATTCCTCCTGACTTCTTTCGACGCCGATCTTGCTTTTCTACTTACCGGCGGCAAAGTTCATTGGGGTCTCCTACTTTATCTTTTTTGTGGGTTGAGTATCGCCGTAGGAGTCATTATGGCCGGTCCTCTGCTGGTGTTCGGTTTCATGGTTTTACCGCCGCTTGCGGCGCGCCCGTTTGCGCGTGGGATAGTAGCGTTTTTCGTCCTGTCATCGTTGATAGGCCTGTTTACGGCCCTCGGCGGCTTCTACCTGTCGATCGTCCTGGATCTGCCTTTGGGTCCGACCGACGTGGCGTTGGGCTGCGTACTGCTCTTCTCCAGCCATGCTTTGAAACGTTTACTGGTGCGCAGCGAACTGGCCTACACGGTCATCGGCATTCTCTGCCTCTCTCTAAGCGGTTGCAGCCCATCCCACCGCTCTGGGATGCCGCTTTCCTCTGCTCAAGGCTTGAGCGGGAGTACGGTTTGGCTTGCGAACGTTAGAAATGCAACCCGTTCCGAATTGCGCATGCCGGGTGCGAATCCGCTACGCTCGCTCGGTGAAATGGCCGGCAAAGTGTCGTCCGACTATCGAGCTACGGCGATGGATCTTGTTCGCGAAGCCTTGAAGGAGAGATTGGAGCGGAGGGGAATGGCGGTTGCTTACCCGGAGCGGAGCGACGCGCGCCTGAACTCGCTTTCTTTCAATGCCGAAAGCGCGGCACAACACGCCCGCGGCGCAAAGCTCTCCGGCCATTTATTGCTTGCCGAGATCCGTCGCTGGGATGCGGACTCGCCCGGGCTCCTGCGCTCGTCGGTGGATTTCAAGCTGGTGCGCATCGAAACCGGCGCGACCATGTGGGAGCGCCGGGTGGACAAGATCATTTCATCGGCCGGCGGCCGCATAGATCAAGTCTCAGCCGACGGCGCCAGAGAGATTGCGCGCGAATTATTCGGCTTCTGATGTTACTTTGATTGGCTTGTACGCTTTGTTATATTCAGGCAACTTCTGGATTAACCGGATCTTATGCCGTCGCTGCTCATTAAAAATATCGGCACCCTGGTTACGGGAAAACTCGAGAGCCCGCTGAGGCAGGCAGATTCGATCTTCATCAAAGACGGTGTCATTGCGCGCATCGGTACGGGCTTGAAAGAGGCCGCGGATCAGACCGTCGATGCTAACGGTATCACGGCCGTTCCTGGTTTGATTGATTCACATTGCCATCCTTCCATCGGCGAATACACCCCGGCACAAAACTCTTTGTCCTGGATCACGAACTACATGCATGGTGGAGTCACCGCGCTCATTTCCGCGGGTGAATTGCATTTGCCGGGGCTCCCACTGCCGCCAGATCCGCGCACGGCGTTATCTGTCGCCATCGTCACAAAAAGATGCTACGACAACCTGCGCCCATCGGGAGTCAAGGTTTACGCCGGCACCTTGCTCCTGGTGCCCGGATTGATGGAGAAAGATTTCGATGAAATCGCGTCGCTGGGGATCAAACTGGTCAAATTTATTTTCTACGACTACAGCCTGCTGCCCAACGGCGAAGCGGCGCGTTACGTCACTTGGGCGGCCGCGCGGGGCAT
>DATACQ010000402.1:0-4573 GCA_036258955.1 Binatia bacterium | reverse complement strand
TTCCGGATCATCGACCCGCATTCGGTGCGCGAAAACTTTCATCGTCCGTTCGCGATCGGTTTTGATGACGTGAATCGCCTCGGTGTAAGCGCGCACGAATCGCTTGACGCGGTCGCGATGTTCCCTTAAAGCGCTGCCTTTTACATAAAGCGAGGACTGCGTGAAGTTCGCGCTCATCTCGCCCATATCGGCCAGCACGCGGAAACCATTGCGTAACGCAATCGTCAGATGCGGCGGCGAAAGGATCGTCGCATCCATGCGCCCCGCCATCAGCGCGCCCATTCGGGTCGGGGCGTCGCCGCCGATCACGACTTGGACGTCCGATAACTTCATGCCCCATTCTCGCAGTGCGAGTTGCAGCGCGAGATCGTTTGAACCGCCGTAATTGAGAATATTGACTCGTTTGCCGCGAAGCTCGCTGGGATCGAGTATGTCGGGCTTCACAACGAAAGCATAAGGGAATTTGTTATAGGACGCGGCGATGATCTTGATGTCAGATCCCCTGACGGCCGCGGCCAAAGGTCCGGTAGCGGAACCCGTTGAAAAATGCGTGCTGTTTCCCAACAGCGCCGCAACCGATCGGGCCGCGCCGGTAATCATAATAATTTCGACATCGAGACCATGCTTCTCGAAAATTTTCAGATCCTTGCCGATCCATGTAGCGCTCTGAAACCCGGCATGACCGCCGTAGTCCGCTATGAGTTTTTCCGCCGCCGCGAGCGGTTGGGCACAAATGACCAAGGCTAGAAACAATGCGAGTTTTATGGCTGTCCCTGATATCATCGATACTCCCTCTGCCCTGTCGCTTTTGGATTTGAGATTTGGATTGATTTACGGGCAGGTGCCATTTTGCATTTCACATTTGGTTCTCGCACGGTAAACTCAAGCTACTCTGTGTTGAACATTGTCCAACAGCTTTGTCTTCGAGTATGCCGCTAGAACCTGCCGCCGTTGCTGTCCGATTCTGCCAATTCAAAAGCCAAAATCAAGAAACCGATATATTGATCATCTCATCGCTTCTTCTACCAGGGTGTTATCATAGAACTGCTTCACGTCCGCTTCCTTGGCCTTGGGATGCTCGATAAACTTCTGCGCGTTCGTCATTGCTTTTTCGGCAACAGTTAAGGTTCGCGGAAACGCGTCCTTGTAGAATTCAAAGCTCCCCTGCAAATCGGCTTCATTTGTAGTCCGCGTAAATTTCCTGAGCGCTTTTTTCGTAACGGCGGCATTTTCTCGCGCGAGCAGCACTCCCTCGTGCAGCGCCCGAAGGAAATCGACGGCGATCTTGCGGTTCTTCGTATCCTTCAGCCATGACTCTCGTGCGGCGACAACAGCAGTGGGAAACAGGCCATACTCAGTGTCTAAAGGGCGGAAGAGCAGTTTAAAACCCGCATTCTTCGCCCTTAGCCCGAAGGGGTACCCCATCATGGATACATCGACCCTGCCGTTCATGAGGGCTGCGAGCGACTCGCCGACCCCGCCGTTCTGGACAAACGTCACCTCGGTGGGTTTGACTCCGGCGGCCTCCAGCATCGAAAGCGCCGCAAAATAAGTCGACGCGCCAAAGCGTGTTATGCCGATTCGTTTGCCGCGGACGGCGCTCACCGATGTTATGTCGGCCGTCGACCAACCGTCGATGGTCAGCACCGGCAATGGCGATGCGATAGCAATCAGATCGCTCCCAGCAAGGCGGCTCGATATGATTGCGCCTCCTCCCGTATAGCCGATGGGAAATTCACCCGCGAGGATGGCTGAATTGATCAGCGGCGAGCCGCCCATGAAAATCCCTGCTACATCATAACCGTACTTCTGGAAGATCTTTTCCTCCGCCGCAATGAAGAAGGGCAAGCTGGCGCCGGAAATTGGAGTGTAGCCGATCGTGAGCTTCTGCAGATCCTTCTGCGCCGCTTTAGCCGCCGGTACAAGGCACCCAAGGATCAGTAGAATCATCACCCAATGACGAGATACTCTTATCGACATGGCAGTTTCTCCTGTCTTACTCGTTACGCTTGCTACTCAGCGGCAGTGCACGCGCTCCTACATCAAAAAAACCGCGAAGCCGATCACCCAAGTACTCACCGATCGCTTGTATCCCACTATTGCCCGATTCGTGTCAATCATAGCGCCGCCAACTTAGGTGCGAGTTCGCGATCGACTCCTTGACAGGTGAATGCTGCTGCAATATCAGTCAGAGTTCAAAGAGAGGAAATTTGAATCATGAGCATCCGAGGTAAGACAGCGGTCGTCGGCATCGGCGAAACCCCGACTGACCGGCTTGGAAGTAAACCCGGCGAGCCGCGCAAATCAACGGCGGAATATCTCGCGTGGGCGGCGCGATTAGCCATGGAGGACGCGGGGCTGACGAAAAAAGATTTCGACGGGCAAGGCTTAGCGGCTATCTACACAACAAACCATTCGCAGCCTTTTTGGCCCGAAGAAGTCGCAGCGATTCTTGGGATTACGCCAGCCGTGTCCCTTGCCGGCGGCAATGGCGGCGCAAGTTCGGTTTCGTTGCTCGGCCACGCGGCGGCCGCGATCAACTCGGGACTGTGCGATCTGATGTTGGTCATTGCGGCTGCATCCCCATTTGGTGAGCGTGGCGGCCATCGCGGTGCTCACGCCGACACGCGGGACTACGAAATGCCCTTCGGCGTTATGGGTCCAAATTGCAAGATCTCTTTCGTAATGAGCCGCTACATGCACGAATCGGGGATGACGGAGGAACATTTCGGTAAAATCGCCGTAACGGGTCGTTATCATGCGTCGCTCAATCCGAACGCTTACCTGCGCAAACCTATCAGCATAGAGGACTACAAAAAATCACGGCTGATTTCCGATCCCATCAGGCTCTTCGATTGCGTGATGCCGGCCAACGGCGGCAAGGCGTATATCATAACCTCGACAAACCGCGCCAAAAGCATGCGCAAACCGCCGGTTTACTTGCTCGGCTGGGGCGAGTGCAACAACGCCAGCTATGGACCGCGTTATCGCGCCAATCCTCTGATTACCGGCATCACCGATGCAGGGAAGCGCGCTTTCGCGATGTCGGGGCTCACGCACCAAGACATCCGCTGCTTGAATCTCTACGACGATTATATACCTGTGGTCATGATTCAGATCGAAGATCTCGGCTTCTGCGGGCGCAGTGACAAGGAGTTTTTCGAGAAAACGGATTTCACGTTTAAAGGCGACCTGCCGATCCAAACCAGCGGCGGTATGATCAATTGCGGCCAACCTTCGACGACCGGAGGCATGCTGCACGTCATCGAAACCGTGCGCCAGATCCGCGGCGAAGGAGGGGACCGGCAGGTGCCGAATATCAAGTTCGGGATTTCCACCGGGGTGGGCGCTGTGAACTACGGCAAAAACTTCGGCTGCACCGCCGTAGCGATTTTGGGCAGCGAGACGTGATTTCAAACCGCAAGCATCACGAAGTGTATTCATGAGCTTACGCTCGCCCACAGAGCATGAAAATGCAGATCTCCGTCACGCCGGCATGGAGTGCCGGCATCGAGGTTCGCTGGATGCGACCGGAGACATCCATCTCGATCTGGATTCCAGCGTTCCATGCTGGAATGACCCAACCGAGGAGTGCTGCTTGAACCGATATAGGCGCCCGAGGCCAAATTTTCGAAAGAGAGGGCACGAAGAGCCTAGCGCGGCTACGCCGCAAACAGAGCTCAATTGTTCGCGCAAAGACGCAAAGGCACAAAGATAACAGGATTTATCTTTCGAACAAAGAGAAATCCTTCTTTCGGCGCCTTGGCGACTTCGCGCAAGTAATATCGGAACGCGAGAGATTCTAAATATCGGAAGATTTGCGCGACGCAGGATCCCAACCAACGGAGATTCTTATGGGGGAGAGTCAAAGGGAAATTCAGAAACCACTGCCGGAGATCACCCCGGTAAACAAACCCTTCTGGGATGCGGCAAAAGCCGGCAAGTTGATGATGCAAAAATGCCAAAATTGCGGCACGTGGGTTTTCTGTCCGCGTCCGGTTTGCGGCGAGTGCGCCAGCGACAAGCTCGAATGGGTGGAGGTCAGCCAAAAAGGTAAAATCTTCGCTTTCACCATCATACGCGAAGTAGTCGGCACTGCGCTCGCCGGCTTCGCGCCGGACATCCCGTACGTGACCGCCTGGGTCGATCTCGAGGACGGCCCAAGAATCTGTAGCAACGTCATCGGATCCCCCATCGACCAGATCAAAATCGACATGCCGGTGGAAGTCGTCTTCGAAGATGCCGGCGCCGGCGTCACGTTGCCCAAGTTTAGGCCGTTAAACGTTTAAATGTGCTCTATCGGTCATCCCCTACTCCCGGGATTCGAGTCGGCAGCCGTTGCGTGGAGGCGTTATGAACGACAAAAACTCCTACCGACTTTTCTTCATCCTGGTGCTTGTCACCGCCGGCATGGTATGGCCGCATGCGGTGGCGAACGCGCAGGACACGCCGTTTTTCCAGGGCAAGACGATGCGCATCATCGTCGGTTTTACGGCCGGCGGGCTCTACGACCAGTATGCGCGTCTTTTAGCGCGATACATGCCAAAACATCTGCCGGGAAATCCCAATATCA
>DATACQ010000401.1:0-6080 GCA_036258955.1 Binatia bacterium | reverse complement strand
TTGCTTATTGAGATTGAAACAATTGCCCAAAGCCCTAACGATCGTCGGTGGCGGCGTCATCGGCTGCGAGTATGCGTGTATCCTCGCCACTCTCGGGATTCCGGTGACCCTGGTAGACCGCCGCCCGCGCCTGTTGGAGTTCGTCGATACTGAAATCATTGAAGCGCTACAGTATCACATGCGCCAGATCGGAGTGACCCTAAGATTCAACGAGGAAGTAGTGGGAGTGGAGAACCCCTCGGGCAACTCGGTAACGATCCATCTCAAAAGCGGTAAGCAGGTGCGCGCGCCGCTAGTGCTCTATTCGGTCGGACGCATTGGGGCTACCAAGGGTCTTGGCTTGGAAAGCATCGGCATCCAAACGGACGAGCGCGGGCGGATAAAGGTTAACGATAATTTTCAGACGGCGCTCCCGCATATTTACGCGATCGGCGACGTCGTCGGGTTTCCTTCGCTCGCTTCGACTTCCATGCAGCAAGGGCGGCATGCAGCGTGCCACGCTTTTAACCTTCCTTGCGAAACGGCTAATCTTTTGTTGCCTTACGGCATCTACAGCATACCGGAAATTTCCATGGTGGGACGCAACGAGGAGGAACTCACGCGAGACGGCGTTCCCTATGAGGCGGGCATTTCGCGTTATCGCGAGATAGCCCGCGGTCAGTTGATTGGCGACACGGTGGGCATGCTAAAGCTGCTGTTCCACAGCGAGACGCGCGAGCTTTTGGGGGTGCACGGCATCGGTGAGGGGGCTACCGAGCTCATTCATATTGGCCAAGCAGTCATGGCGCTCGGCGGCAAGCTCGATTACTTTGTGGACACGGTTTTCAATTATCCTACCCTGGCCGAATGCTATAAAGTCGCCGCGCTTGCCGCGTTGAACAAGTTCTCCTGCAGCACCGCGGCCCCGGCGCTCGCGCCGGCGGCGAACTTCCTGGAAGCACGTTAGTCTGGGTCGTGAATGATCCGGCTACCCGGAAGCGTGAACTTTCTCCGGTTTGATCTTATAGATCACGCGGACTTCGCCGGGCTGGCGAAACGGATACTTGTCTTAGCCCAGGTATTTCTTTGCCAGGGAATCAATGTGCGCGTCCGCGCCATCCTCGGTGATCTCGGTAACTTCACCCTGCACGGCGAAATAACGGTACGGTTTATCCGGGTCCTGGACCGAAAGCGCAACCCGCTTGTGGCGGCGCATGTTCTTATCCTTGATGCGCCCTTTCGCCGAATTCACGCGAATGTTGTTGCCGTCATAGTCGAACCAAACGGGTGTGACTTGCGGGCTCCCATCGGACATCAACGTCGCGAGATGCGCAAACGCAACTTTGGAGGTGATATCTTTATACTGTTCGGGGATTCCTGCCGCCATACCGAACCTCCGTGACGAAAAATCGCCGGTTAGTTAGTTCTCACTGAAAAGTGCGCGGTCGCCCTGCGACAAAGCTCAGGACGAACGGAATCAAATGTAGCATAAATACAAGATTTCGGTTCATGCTGAGCACCGTCGAAGCATTCTTGGACATTTTTCCGTGAGAACTAGTTAGCAAAAATGCAACGAGACCTCTGACAAATGGTGGATAAGAAAATCCGGCTTAGCCGCGATAACGTCTTCTTTGTGTCCGAGGCCATACGTCACCCCACACGTTAAGACGCCAGCCTGTTTGCCCGCCTCGACGTCGACATCTCCGTCGCCGATCATAAGCGCGCGCTCGGCGGGTAGCTGAAACTGCGTCAATGCCCGCTGCAACAGAGCCGGGTGCGGTTTTTTGTACGCAGCGCTGTCTCCACCCAAGATCATATCAAAGCAATGCTCGATACCCAAGCCACGCAGCACAGCCACCGTAAGCCGGTGCATTTTGTTGCTCACTACGGCGCGCCGCTTATCGCGAAAGTATTCGAGCGCCTCATAGGCGTTCGGGTAGAGCACAGTGGAGTCGAGCAAATGGTCTTCGTAACGGTCGACAAACACCCGCAGCACTTCGCCAAAACGCTCCCGGTTCGCTTCAGGGACGGCATGTCTCAACAAGTGCTCCACCCCCCGTCCGACATGAGCCAATACCGCGAGGTCCGGCCAGATCTCCAGATTGAGGTGAGCGCGGGTAAAGTTGACTGCGTCCGCGAGGTCACGGCCCGTATTAGCCAAGGTGCCGTCAAGGTCGAACATGACCATATCAACCGACCGTTTCATCGTGACGCATTGAAGTTGAAAACAGCCTCGAAGTCAACGCGAGTTCATAGCTGTACCCAAGCGGCCGAAAGTAGTGTAGCTTGAGACCTAAACAGCCGGCGTGAGAAACGACGCCCCGGGAGGAAACATGAAGCGTGCTTCACAATTGCTTATTATTACAATCGCTACCGTGATGAGCGCCCTTGCCGTGCCGGGCGCCGCCACGGCTCAGAAAATCAACACCGCGTACATTTCGACAACGCCCGGAACGTCTACGGTTATTCAGGTGGCAAAAGACGCGCGAATTTTCGACAAACACGGCATCGACGCGACCGTGATATTCATCTCAGGGAGCGTGCGCGGCATCCAGGCGATCCTCGCGGGGGAAATTCCCATCGGAGAAGGAGGCGGCCCGGGGCTGGCAAGCGCCCGCCTGGCCGGCGGCGATGTGGTTGCCATTGCAGGCAACGTCAACGTGTTGCCGTACTATTTGGTTTCCCATCCAAGCATCAAGAGGCACGAAGATCTTAAAGGCAAGATCGGCGGCACGCACATTGCCGGAACCACTGCGGAGTTCGCGCTCAAGGTCGGCCTGAAAAGGATCGGTCTGGACCCGCTGAAAGACGTTAGCTTGCGTGTGATCGGCGGAGCCATCGAACGCATGGTGGCATTGCAGAAGGGCATCGTGCAATTCACGGTCGTCACTGAGGCAGGAAAAGCCCAGGCCGAGAAGCTCGGTTATCCCACCGTGGTCGATATGGTGAGCTTGCAAATCCCTTTTCCGCAAAACGGGATCTATACTTCGACCAAGCTGATCCGCGAGAATCCGGACCTGGTGCGCCGTTACATACGAGCGTATACGGAGGCGATTCATTACTACAAAACACACAAGGAAGAGACACAAAAAATCATGAGAAAGTACTCTCGGGTCGAGGACCGGAACATGCTCGACGAAGCTTGGGATTGGCACGCCAAGTTCATGCCCGAGGCGCCTTACCCGCCGGCAGAGGGTTATCAACTGGTTCTTCAGGATATGGCGGAGAAAAATCCCAAAGCCGCGCAGGCAAACGTGAAGGACTATATCGATACGCGCTTTGTCAAGGAATTGGAAGAGTCCGGATTTATCAAAACGCTGTATAAGAAATAACAGCCGTTCAAGGTTCAATGTTCAAAGTTCAACGTTATTCGGATTCCTACTTTGAACTTTGAACCTTGAACTTTGAACGCATCAAATTCTTTCGCGCACGGCTTGCAAAACCTCGTGCATCGGCTCCATGTCGATCACCAGTGAAGAAAGCTCGAGCTTCTCCTGGCGCAACTTCTCGGGCACCGCGTTCAGCACTTCCTCTTCGAGCACATGGTAGACGGGGATCTTGAGAGCGACACCGGCTAGGGGGCCGGCGTAGCTTGGGTCACCCTGTGTGACGGTTTCGGCGAAAACCTCGACGCCATTGGCTTCGCCGTTGCCCAACACGACTGCGAGATTCTCCGAACCATACTGGTCGGCCAGGCGCTTGATGACTCCTTGATTTTCGAAGTTCATCGCGCCTGCGGCGGTTCAGACGAAGCACTCGGTAACTTGAAAGACAATCTCCATTCCCGCAGCTTCGAGACATTCCGCAATCACGGGACCGGGAACACCGTCTCTTTCGCCAATCGCGATAACTTTCTTGCCCCTTAACATCGATCCTCCAGTTAATTTCGGTTCTGTTCGATAAGAAACGAGCAACCGTCCGATAATTGCGTCATCCGGCCTAAGAATAGGCTCCCCTTAGCCATCAACAGAGCGTTTCGAATTTCGCCGCTGCGCAAAGCATTCATCGCGTGACCCAGATAAACAATGGCTGAGGGAATGTGTCCCTGCGTCGGCGCATAGCCTACCATGCCGCGTAAGTTCACGAAATCCGCCATCTGCTTCTTTTCGATGTGGCCGCGCATCACCGCCAATGCTGCCAGTGTGCGGTAGTTGGTGAGCGGCACATCGCCGCTCCCAGAAGGCACCGTGATTTCAGGATTGTGCAATTCGACCGCGTAGCGGTCCACATCGGTCAATTTCATCCCAAGCTTCGCCAATGGCTTTTCCGCCAAAAACTCAGCCATAGCCTGCGGCGAAGCGCCCCCGCAAACCGGATGAAACGCCGCGGAGTCCAACCGTATGCAAGCTTGATCCGCCTTCGGCGGACCGAGAATCACTGCGAAGCTGCCGAGCACGTCTTCCAAAACGGGCATGCCGTTTTTTAAGTGGGACTCAAACTTCATCCCAAGCTTGGCCAGCGACCCACCGGCGACAACAGCAACCTTACGGCAAACACCCGATTGGATCAGAGTTGCCCCATGTACCATAGCGTAAAGCGGACCCGCACAAAATGCTTTGGTGTCGGAGCCCGAAGCGTTCTGGCAGCCGGCTTCTTCGGCAATGGCTTTGGCGAGATTGCCCCCGCCGCGGTTGTATCGATCACCGACCGCTTCTTCGGAGCAACTGATGACATAATCGACGTCAGACGGTTTAATTTGCGATGATACAAGCAGCGAGCGCAAGGCATGCGCGGCGCTCGCTTTCGCAGCGAGGTTTTCGAGCAACACATCCGCACTAAGGTTGGCATCCTCCGCGTGGGCGGCCGTAAAAGCGCCGACAAGCCGCGCATTCGAATAAAGCGGCAAGGCGCCGTTGGCGCAAAGCCCCTCGATGCTCGCCAACGGCTGGCGGCGGATCTTGCGGCCGCTTTCAGCCGAGCCGTGATCTTTGAACCAGCCTTCCTCCAGTGTTACGAGCTCAAATTGATCCGCGACGCCCAGCAGAGAATAGAAGCGGGCTTGATCCACCAGGTCGCCAAAACGACCGTCGGGAGTTGCGCCTTCTAGCAAGTTTTCATACCAGGGGCGCAACGAACCGCTTAGATCGTTCGGCGTGATATTGCCGATGTAAACCTGATGGGGTGCATAAGCGACTGCGGAGCTGAAGTTTCTCAGGCGGGCGTTCAGGGCGGGGCTTAGTGTCGGGTGCGCGCTTATTTCGCGCGCCGGCTTCGAGCCAAAGCGCACCAACTCGGGCACATGCGCGAGCGAATAGAACACGCCTTCGATACCTACTCTTTTCGCTTTCGAGAGTTCCATCATGAAGTTAGGTGCGTAAGGCCGTTTACGATCTATTAGTTAAGGATCTATTTTATCGTTTGTCGTATGTGATGCTGTGGCGGCGGAAGCTCATGCCTCGCGGCTCCCGCCTCTCGGCTTCTTCTATTCCGAAAACCTTTGGCACTGCAAAAAAAGCTTCGCGTCAGCCTCGCTAAAGAAAACAAGCCGGACCTCCTGAATCGACTCGTGAGCTTGCAGACTTTCTTCGATCGCTTGCGAAGAAACTCGCGCCGCGTCCTCCAGCGGATAACCGTAAGCGCCGGTCGAGATCGCCGGGAAAGCGATCGTCTTCAGCTCCTTCTCTGCCGCCAGTCGCAAGGAGTTCCGGTAACAAGCTGCGAGCAGGCGCCTCTTGTCCGCGCCCCCTGACCCGTACACCGGCCCCACAGTATGAATAACATACTTCGCCGGCAATTTTCCTGCCGTCGTGATGACTGCCTCGCCTGCGGGAAGACCGGCGGGATAGAGATTCCGCCGAATCTCTTCGCACTGTTTTCTTATCTCGGGTCCACCAGCGCGGTGAATCGCGCCGTCCACGCCGCCTCCACCCAGGAGCGAACCATTTGCTGCATTGACCACGGCATCCACCTGCTCTCGAGTGATATCGGCCGGTTTCACGACAACCCGGCCCTGCAAAAAAGATCGCCATTCGTCCATAAAGGACTCCCATGCGCTCGACCTTAGTCTACTAACCCACACATTATGCATACGCTGTGAAAACCGCAACGAGGTAAGTGCAATCAGCCACTCGGCATTGTTGAATGACTTTCGCAGTCGTGCG
>DATACQ010000400.1:0-4215 GCA_036258955.1 Binatia bacterium | reverse complement strand
CAACGTGCGCGTTCGGCAAACCGCTTCGGTCGGCGGTAATCTGGCGCACGCAGACTACCGCCTCGATCCGCCGCCACCGCTGCTGGTGTTTAAGGCGGAGGTGACCGTTTACGGCCCCGATGGCTCGCGTAAGATCGCCCTAAAGGATTTCTTTCGCGGCGTGTATGAGACCGCTTTGGAGCCCGGAGAAATTCTCGTCGACGTCAGAGTGCCCAACATGCCCGCTAACACCAGAGCCGCCTATCTACGTTTCGGCACGCTTTCGGCCAACGACTGGCCGTGCTTGGGCGTGGCAGGCCTTATGGTCAAAGAGAATGGACGGTGCAAAGAGTTGCGCCTGGCGCTCGGCGGAGTCGCGGCTACACCGCTGCTCATCAGCGGCCTTGAGTTCACGGCTGATCAGACCGTTGATCAGGCGGTGATTGAAAAAGTTCAAGATACAGTCGAAGAACAGATATCACCCTCATCCGATCTCCGCGGCTCGGAGTGGTACAAGCGGCGCATGGCGCGTGTGTTCGTAAAGAAAACCATCGAGCAGCTCAATAGTAACCAGGAATAATGGCATGGCAAATTTCGCGGTCGTAGGCCAGTCCGTCTTTCGGAAAGACGCGCAACAGAAAGCTACAGGTCGAGTGCTCCATGTGGGCAACATCGAAATGCCCGGTATGCTTCACGTCGCCGTGTTGCGCAGTCCCTATACTCACGCTCGCATCACCGGCATCAACAAGTCGCGCGCCGAGAAGCTTCCCGGTGTCGCGGTTGTGCTTACCGGGGCTGACATCGCCAAGATGCCGGGTGTCGATCCTCATTTCGGTCCGGCGTTCCGGGACCAGCCGATCCTCTGCGTTGAAACAGTCTGTTACATCGGCGATCCCGTCGTGGCCGTTGCGGCGGTGGATCGACGCACTGCCGAGGACGCCCTGCAGCTTGTGGAGATCGATTACGAACCGCTGCCGGCCGTCCTCGACGTGCTTGAAGCCGTTAAACCCGACTCGCCGCTGGTGCACAAACAACATCGGCCCGCCAAGGCGTTCGCCGACCTCGCTCACGTCAAAGCCGGGCAGCAGTCGAACATTTGTTATCATTTCAAGCTGCGGCTCGGCGACGTCGATAAGGCTTTTGCCGAGGCGGACCGCGTTTTCGAAGACACTTTCAGCTCGCCGCCGGCACAGCACGTCCCGATGGAGCCGCACGTTACTTTGGCGTATCTCGATGAAAACCAGCGCATTAATATCTGGACTGCCTCGCAGACACCGTCCTACGTGCGCACCGAGATTTCCAATACGTTCGGCGTTCCGATGAACCGCGTTCGGGTGCGCATTCCCTATCTCGGCGGCGGTTATGGCGCCAAGCTCTATGCTAAGTTGGAGCCGCTGTGCACCGCTCTCGCGCTCATCACTAAGAAGCCGGTGCGCTATGCGCTAACGCGCGAAGAAGAGTTTTTGACCATTACCAAGCATAAGGTTGTCACAAAGATCAAATCGGCGGTCAAGGATGGAACGCTTACGGCCCGCAAATGTGAGGTTTTTTGGGACACCGGCGCCTATGCGGAGATTGGGCCGCGGGTCGTCCATAAATCAGGCTATACTTCCGCGGGTCCGTACCGAATCCCCAATGTTTGGATCGATTCCTACTGCGTTTACACAAACCATGTGCCCGCAGGCGCTTTCAGGGGCTTCGGCGTGCCGCAGGTAATTTGGGCGTACGACTCGCAGATGGATATCATTGCGCGGGCAGTCGGCGCGGATCCAGTCGAATTTCGCATGCGGCATGCGCTGGAGGAGGGAGAGGCGTTTGCCACGGGCACCCCGGTGCGCTCTTTTGGCGTCAAGCAAGCGCTCAAAGAGGCGGCCGATGCGGTGGGGTGGAAAACACCACGAACGCCCCAGGCCGGGACCAAGCTTCGCGGCAAAGGCGTTGCTTCGGGCGTAAAAGCTGTGCTGACTCCGTCGATCTCCGGCGCCATCGTAATCATGAACGCGGATGGCACTGTCAACGTATTGAGTAGCACGGTCGAAATGGGTCAGGGCTCTGAGACGATGATGGGACAGATTGTTGCTGAGGAATTGGGTGTATCATTTGACAAGGTTCATGTCGTACAGCCCGATACGGATATTACACCCTACGATACGATTACCGCAGGCAGCCGCTCCACTTATCACATGGGCAATGCGGTGCGCATGGCGGCGGCGAAGGTAAAGGCAGTACTGTGCGAAGCGGTCGGCAAAAAATTAGAAGTAGATCCCGACGATCTAGTGGCGCAAAACGGCCGCATCGAAGTGCGCGGCAGCGAAGAGCGCGGCATGAGCATCGGCGAAGCGTTTCTCGTCAAGTTCGGCAGCGCCGGAACGACGATCACCGGCGAGGCTATCTGCCAGCCCGAAGCGGCTCCCATGGATCCGGAAACCGGACAATCGGACAAATGCACTGAGTACTGGTTCCCGTCCGCCACCTCTGCCGAGGTGGAGGTCGATACGGAAACCGGCAGAGTCAAAGTGTTGCAGTTCTACAGTGTCGGCGACACCGGGACGGCTATCAATCCGCGGCACTGCGAGCAGCAGCTACTCGGCTCCGCTATTACGCATCTCGGGCTTACGTTTTTCGAAGAGATGATTTACGAGGAAGGGCAATTAATCAACGGCTCTCTGCTGGATTACCAGATCGCCTCTTTCAAAGATCTGCCCGAGTCGTTCCGGCCGATCATCGTAGAGGTGCCGCACGAGACCGGCCCATTTGGCGCCAAGGGAGTTGGCGAGACGGGAACTCTGACCGTCTCGGCTGCCGTAGCGAACGCCATCGAAGACGCTGTCGGCGTGCGCATTCGCGACCTGCCGATTACGCCGGAGAAGATTTTACGCGCATTGGCTGAGAAAACCGCAGGTTGCTGAAAAAGACCCATATGCGCTTACGCAGTTTCGAGTTCCGAGTTTCGAGTCTCGAGTTCCAACCGCGTCCAAAACCCGAAACGCGAAACAGGCATCGCGTGCCTCGCCTCTGGATCTTTTGAGCAACCTGCAAGCGCTCAGGGGACATTTTAAGTTTGACGAAACAAATCCCCGAAGTTCCCGTTTTTGAAGCGGCGATATCGCTATCCGCCGATTGCGGGGACACGGGATCAGCAAGGACTTAACACAAATGAAGCGGGAAATCTCATTACGATTGAACGGCCGGGATGAAAAGCTCGAAGTCGATGACGCCGATACGCTGCTGGAAGTCTTGCGCGATCGTTTCAAACTCTGGAGCGTGCGCGAGGGCTGCGGCGTAGGCGCGTGCGGCACCTGCACAGTGCTACTAGGCGGCAAACCGGTGAGCTCGTGTTTTCTGCTTGCCTCACGAGTGGCGGGAAAGGATATCCTGACGTTGGAAGGGCTTTCCAAGGACGATCAACTTGACGCCATTCAGGAAGCCTTCGTGAACGAGCGCGCGTTACAGTGCGCTTATTGCACCCCGGGGTTTGTTCTTTCTGTCAAGGCGTTGCTCGCCGAAAATCCCAAGCCATCGGACGACGAGATCAGGGAATATCTCTCAGGAAATCTATGCCGCTGCGCCGGCTATGCCGATATCCTGCGGGCCGTCCGGGCGGCTGTCGTAAAGGGACAGTTCAAAGCTGAGGTGGAGGTTAAAAATTTAGCTCAGCATCATACATAGTGTGAGCGTCGGAGATACATTCGTACCCACAAATCGAAGACACTGTCCATGCGCAGGACGTTCATCTCGAGACGTCCTCTGACGTTTTCAGCAACTACACTTGTTTGGGTTTCCTTCCATGCGACCGCAAGAAGCCGTTGATTCCGCCGGCAAACTTCCTCTCCAATTGTGCGCAGTAGGTGTGACAAACGTCGGCCGTCACTGACTCTGATTGTGGCCTGCCGACGTTGCACGCCTTCGCGTTCCAGGCGGCTCACATCGCCTGGGTTAAATAGAACAGGAAAGCTTCGGTCCAGCCCCATCATTGTCGCTCGATTCTCGAGTCTCCCAAAACTGCCGCAGCCTGCCGGGCTCCGGCATGCGCTGTTCGCCGCATCGGCAGAGGCAAATTGCGCGCTCTGTTCCGTGGGCCAGACTATGTACGAGTTATCGGAACATTTTAGGTTGAACCGGCTGAAGCCGCGCCTTTCCAAATCCTGGCCAACAGCGCGCAGCTCCCGCGCATAGTTTGGGCGTGGGTTGAATTCCGGCTGTTCTGCCTGAAAATCGCGTGCTGGTTTCGGTAGC
>DATACQ010000399.1:0-2654 GCA_036258955.1 Binatia bacterium | reverse complement strand
CTAGCCTTCGCAGGCGCTTTCGCGCCGGGTCAACGGTTCAAAGTTCAGGTTCAAGGTTTAAACCCCAATGCAATCATCCGATACGGGTATTTCGAAGCGAAAATCTCAACCTTTGAACGTTGAACAGGCGCGAAGCACCAGACGGATAGTTTGACTTAAAAGTCCTGCTTTTATACCCTCGCGCGCAAGATGGCTGCAATAGATGAACACAAACCTGTG
Source organism: Binatia bacterium (assembly GCA_036258955.1). Taxonomy (GTDB): domain Bacteria; phylum Desulfobacterota; class Binatia; order UBA9968; family UBA9968; genus DATACQ01. Next base: position 2,435 of record DATACQ010000399.1, on the reverse strand, counting down.
GCGCTGGTGACCGGAGCGGCCACCGGCATCGGGCGCAGTGCCGCGATCGCGCTGGCGAAAAATGGCTACGATATAGTCGTGAATTTCAGCCGCAGCGAAGAGGCGGCGAAAACGACGGCCCGCGAGTGCGCAGCAGCCGGCGCGCGCCCGTTGCTTTACCGCTGTGACGTCAGCGACGATACCGGTGTGCGCGCCATGCTTGCGGCTACGGAGAAGGAATTCGGCCGGCTAGACGTTCTTGTTAACAATGCCGGCACCACCGTTGACGTCGAGCCGAAGAACTTCGACGGCTTGACTGTTGAAGCTTGGAACCGCGTGTTCGATGTCAATGTGCTCGGGCTTTTTCTCGTAACACGGGCGGCGACTTCGCTGCTCAGGAAATCAGCCAACCCTTGTATCGTGAATACTTGCAGCATCGCCGGGCTGAGGCCGAGCGCTCAACCATTGCCCTATGCGGCAAGCAAAGCTGCGGTTGCAAATTTGACGAAAACATTCGCCAACGCGCTTGGCCCGCAAATTCGCGTCAATGCAGTGGCGCCGGGCTGGATCGAAGGCGACTGGATGAAGCGGACGCTGGCGGAAAACTACGAAGGGTTGATGGCGCGGCGCGCAAAGTACACCCCGCTCAAACGCTGCTGTACCGAAGATGACGTTGCAGACAGTATGCTAAGCCTGATCTTGCACAATCGCTTCGTCACCGGCGAGATCATCGTCGTCGATGGCGGGTTTTCCAGCACGACATAAAAATTGCTCGTTCCAATCGTTTCAGTCGTTCCATTGGTTCCAATCGTTTTAGAGGGCAACTCGTCTGAGGGCGAGGTATCTTGATCCGCTTTCGGACGATTGGAACGATTGGAACGTCTGGACTGTCCGAGCGTAGCGAGGACCCATGCTAGAAGGAGTAGTTCGCTTCCCGCCTGAGTTCGCAACGCGGTATCGCGCTAAGGGGTATTGGGAAGACCGTTCGCTCGCCAGCGTCTTTGGTGAGGCCTTTCGGAAATTCGCGGATCGTGTCGCTGTTATCGACCGCGATCAGTTTGTCACTTATGCACAACTTGATGAGCGATCAACCCGCCTTGCGCTGAATCTGCTGGAGATCGGGCTTAAACCGCTCGACCGAGTGGTTATGCAGCTGCCCAACGTCGTCGAGTTTACTTATCTCTATTTCGCGCTACAGAAAATCGGTTGTATTCCGATCATGGCTTTGCCGACGCATCGCTTTCGTGAGGTTAGCCAATTTGTCGAACTCTCGGGCGCTGTTGCTTGCGCAACTCTCGACCAGACCAAAGACTTTGATTACCGTGAGCTTTTCCGGCGCATTCGCCCCGCAAGCAAAAGTTTGCGGCACGGAATCGTCTTGGGCGAAGCGCCCGCAGGATACGTGTCTCTGGGAGGGCTGATTTCAAAACCAAACAACGGCTCGGAGGATCAATTGCACGGCATCGGCATCGATCCCGAAGATCCCGCCGTCTTTCAACTCTCCGGCGGCACCACCGGCATTCCCAAGCTGATCCCGCGCTCGCATAACGATTATCTTTACAATTCCAGAATCGCTTCCATCGTAACGGGTGTCGATTCGAACGGCGTGCTTCTGAATGTTTTGCCGTTGGCTCACAACTTGCCGCTCGCCTGCCCCGGCTTGCAAGGTTATCTTTTGCACGGCGGCAAAGTGGTACTAGGGACTTCGACACGGAGCGAGGACATCTTCGCTTTGATCGACCACCATCGAGTCAGCCATATGGCGGTAGTGCCGGCTCTCTTGATTCGTTTGATAAACGAGCCATCGATTCACAAATATGATCTCTCTTCGGTGCGCGTCATCCAGAGCGGCGGTCAACGACTGCAACCGGAAGTGCGCCGCCGGACGAAGGAGCTGATTCCAAGCGCGTTTGTGCAGGAGAATTTCGGCATGGCGGAAGGCATGCTGATGTTTATCCGGCGGGACGATCCGGAGGACGTAAGAATGGAAACAGTCGGACGGCCGATCAGCCCGGACGATGAAGTTCGTCTCCTCGACGACGAGGACAACGAGGTGGCGCCTGGCGAGGTCGGAGAATTTCTTGCGCGCGGCCCTTACACACTCAGAGGTTATTTCGGCGTTCCGGAATACAATGCAAGGGCGTTTACTTCCGATGGGTTCTACCGCTCCGGTGACCTGATGCGCCGGCATCCTTCCGGCAACTACATGGTTGAAGGCCGCAAGAAGGACCTCATCAACCGGGGCGGCGAGAAGATCAGCGCCGAAGAGGTTGAAAACCTCATTCTCGCACATCCCGCTGTGCAGAACGTCGCCTGCGTGCCCATGCCCGATCCGGTTCTCGGCGAACGCATGTGCGCGTATGTGATTTTGCGACCCGGTGCTACTTTGAGGCTGGAAGAACTCGTTGCGTTTCTAATGAACCAAGAAATCGCGAAGCACAAAGCGCCCGAGCGCT
>DATACQ010000398.1:0-3030 GCA_036258955.1 Binatia bacterium | reverse complement strand
CCGTCCCGCTTTCGCCGAGAACCAAAACAGCAGCGTCCGTCGTTGCCACCTTTCTAACCATCGCGAACACATTCTGCATCGACCGGCTCGCGCCGAGCATCTCCGCGAAGGCGTGACCTCGGGAGAGCCTCTCAAAATGTCGGTGCTCCTCTTCAAGCATGGACAGATAGTTAGCTCGACGCAGGACGATTTTTAACTCGTCAAGGTCGAAAGGTTTGCAAAAAAAATCGTATGCGCCGTTAGCAACAGCATTGCGACCATTTTCTCGTTCGGCTCGCCCCGTAATGACCACTACTTTGGTCTTCGGATCGATAGCGAGAATCGCGCCGAGCGCCGCAAAGCCCTCGCCCACAGCGTGGGGAGAAGGCGGCAAGCCGAGATCCAACGTAACGAGAGCCGGCCGGTCGAGACGGAAAACCTCCAGGGCAGTACTTCGATCGCACGCCTCACAAACTTCGTAATCATCGGACACCGCCCATCTCATCTGCATGCGCAGCGAATCATCATCTTCGATAATGAGCAGCTTGGGTTTTTTTGGCGCCTGCGCGGCAATGGAACTGAAGCGATCGGAATCTTCAATGGAGCGCTTGGACATAATTCACCTGGTTTTTGTGACGACAGCAGACCAAAGCTGGGTAACGGACTCCGCAGCCCATCGTCGCCGATCGTCCGCCAACGTTCTGCAGTCGACTCTCCTCGCGGGACTCGCGTTCGTCGAGCGACTCGGATCGGCGCTTTCCACTGGAAGCACCACTCGAAAGATACTGCCTTTTCCTTCTTCGCTCTCGACTTCGATACGTCCAGAATGCGCCTGAATGATATGCTTGCAGTGGAAAAGACCGATTCCCAATCCGTGCTTTTTGCTCGTTTGAAATGGCCGAAAGAGACGGCGATCAACAAAATCGGGCGACATGCCGCAACCATTATCGGTCACAGTTAGATGAACGCAGCCGTTCCCGCACGCAGTAGCCACCCGAATTTCGCCCCCGGCAGCAGCGGCCTCATCGGCGTTTAGAATCAGGTTAATCAAAACCTTCTGAACCTGCTCCGGATCCACGTACAATTCAGGCAGCGCCTCCAATTCCATTACCAGAGACGCCTTGAGCGCACCGTTGAAGCCCCCAACCGTAGCCCTCACGAGTTCATTCAAATCCACTTGAATCCGGCGGTGCTGCCCATCGGTATTCCACTGCGACATCCGTTCGCACAACTCTCTTAACTTGTCGACGCTTTGGGAGAGCATAGTCACGGCATCGCGGCGGAACTCCTCATTATCCAGGTGTGTTAATAGATTTCGGGACATCAATGAGAGACCACCCGCGAGGTTTTTTAGATCATGAACAAAAAACGCCGACATCGTTTGAAAGGCTTCTAATTCTTTCGCTTCCATCAACTCTTCTGAGAGCTTCCGATTGAGCAGCGCATTGGCGGCCTGATGCGCGATCGTCTTTAGCAATTCTAAATCCTGATTCGATAGAGCTTGCTTCGATAAACAATCGCTCATCGTCAGAACTCCCAAAACTCGCTGATGAGCGTGCAATGGAACGGCATAACGGACCTGTGCCTGACGGAAATAATTCGGGTAATCACGCTCAATATTGGCGCGTAAGTTGGCTTCTGAGCCGCCAAAATCGGCTGGCATTTTCCTGCCGGCCAAAATGCGTGTCATAGTGGCCGTGCCCTGCTCAAAAATTTTCAGATTTTCGCTTTGGGCTATCGAGAAACTTGTAGATCCGCCCAAAACTACTTGGGACGATTCGCTCGAAAAAAGCCAGACAGTTACGGCGGGAACGCCGAAAGCTTCGGAGATTAAATCGGCCACGCCGGTGCAGAGTCGCCTCACGTCTGTTATCTCGGCCGTGCGTTCGCTGAAGTCGCGCCACACCTGCCGGTAATCGTGGGCAGGACGCCTTAGGTGACGATTTATCAGGGCAATGGCTAGCTGGCGCGCCTTTGCCGAAAAAAGCATAGTACCCAACGCCGTAACGGCCAGGAACACGACAAATGGCAGAATCGTAAGGAATTGATCCCCTGTAAAATAGAGCAGCAGTGATGACAGAACACCCACTACCAAGAGATAGATACCGATCACCAAAATTGTAATGGACCTGTATACGAACGTGTTCGAAAGATAGACATCAACTTCGAAATGCTGGGCCCGCGCGAGCGAGAGAATCACGAAAATACAGCCAACCAGAAGAGTGGCGGAATTAGTTAATTCCAGCGTAGAGTTCAACGAGGAAAAAAGCAGGGTTTGAGTGGCGTCATAAATTCTAAACGCCATATAGCCGCCTAGCCCCAGTATGAGGAACTTGATCTGCCAGCGCTTGGCTCCTGAGGAGGCACGCAAAGTTCTTTCGAGGTTGGCCAAAACCAAAGTGAAAACCACGATGGCTGATACGTAAAAAAGCTGCCCAGGCCCTCCGACGCCAAGATTCCAGCCTATATCACCGTGGAGCCGCGGAATGCCGGAAAAGACTTTAGGGTTAAAAACTAACGCGAGCGCAATCGGCATACCGAACGCGGCAATGATGATCCACTTCCACCGCCCGATAAATTCGCGATAATTAGGTCGTGAATAGCCAAGACTAAACAGCAGCCAACTGCCCGGCACAAAAGCCATGGCATTGATCCTCGCCCGTTGCCACGACAATAGCTCTGAAGGAAGCTCAGATTGACCGCTGAGGCCAACGAACAGTTCCTCAACGGCCAAAGCAGCCATAGCCAGCGAAAAAGCGCAAGATGCAAATGACATCCTGTGGGCTCTTAGAACATAAATAGCCAGAACGCCGCACAATGACGCGCTAGCGAAAGCAATCAGTGAATTAATCGCCATCTGACACTTTCGAATTACAAAATTCGATTTTTTGCCTCTGCGTGCTCTGAGTCTTTATGGCGGAATCTTCAGCGGGTTACAGCTCGGCAAGAATCTTTCGAGCTTCCTCGGATCCCGGAAACTTCTCGTTCAACGCGAGAGCTTTTTTTAACGCCTCACGCGCATCGACCTTGCGGCCGCTTCGATGATAGGCC
>DATACQ010000397.1:0-3054 GCA_036258955.1 Binatia bacterium | reverse complement strand
ATCTTAAACCCGAAACTCGAAACCAATCTAATCTAAAACTCACCGCGAAAAATTGCCCGCTGGCTGCGCGCTTCTTCCACGGCAACTTCAATGGAATGTATATTGGCTGCCGGAAACTGCTGGCGCACTTTGGCTTGCAGTTGTTTAGCGATATATTCCGCCAACAGCTCGGTACTGGTGTTCGCAATGGGGAGCAGAATCACGTCCTGCTTAGGCAAGATGATCTTTTGTTTTTTGTAATGAATTAAAATCGTGCCGTCCCGCTTTTCAACTTTCAAGATTGGACTCTGGCTTTGGATTAACGTCCGATGATCCAAAGCATCGCACACCCGCTTTACGAGCGGCTTGAAGGTGATGAAATCCAGAACGACTCCTGCCTCGTCCAGTTCACCTTCCAACCTGACCGCCACCTGATAATTATGACCATGGAGCGCCTCCCGTTGGCCATTGGCGAAGATCAGGAAATGCGCGGCGGCAAAATTGAAGTAATCTTTGGCTACGTCAATGGTAAAGCTGCGCAACATTAGGCGGACGTTAGCCAAAACGACGGGAGGATACAAGCCGGGGCAGAGCCGGTGCTCAAAAAACTGTAAACAATACTTGCAATCGAAACAAAGACAGGCTACGTCAAGAGCGATGAGACTCGCGGATTCGCTTGGCGTTAAAGCCGGGGAGATGGTTTCGCTGATCGGCGCCGGCGGTAAGACCACGACATTGTTTCGCCTTGCCAGGGAGTTACGTGATGCCGGCGGTAAAATACTGGTTACGACTACAACGAAAATCTTTAAGCCCACCAAGCCGCACGTGGACCGACTGTTCCTGGCGCACGACGCAGAGGCGTTAATTGCGGAGGTCGCGAATATCCCGCGGCCAGCCGTGATTGGGGCCGGCTATGGTGTAGACGACGAAGACAAACTTTTGGGCCTTCCGACTCCATGGCTTGATGACATTAAGGAAAGCGCGGAGCTTGATGCGGTTCTCGTGGAGGCCGACGGGGCCGCCTCGCGGCTCTTCAAGGTGCCGTCAGAACTCGAGCCGGTCGTACCAAAGCTCAGCAACCTGGTGATCTGGTCAATGGCAATCAAAATTGTCGGGAAGCCGTTGGACGCCAATTCAGTCCACCGCGCTGAGCGGGCGCTGGCTCTCCTAAGCGTGCCCCCGGGAACCCTAGTGACCCCAGAGCACATCCTTAAGTTGGTTGCCCATCCAGACGGTTGCCTCCGAGGGCTGCCGGCGGCGAGCCGCAAAGTGGCGCTGCTCAATCAAGCCGACACTCCCGACGAACTAGCGGCCGCCCAACTGCTGGCGCGCGCACTGACGCCGCTCGGCTTTGAGCGCGCCGTCATAACCAGCTTCCTGAGCGACGAAGCTGTCAAAACGTGAATTGAAACATACGCAGTGAGGACTTTTTCGTCATGATATCTGCCGTTGTACTGGCCGCCGGAAAGGGCGAACGGATGGGCAAAGCGAAGCTGTTCTTGCCCTGGCGCGGTAAGGTGATGCTGCACTGGGTACTTGAAAGCGTTCTCGCGAGCGCCGTTGATGAAGTGATTTGCGTCGTGCGCGATTTAGCGGCCGTTCGCGCGCACATCACAGTGAAGGATGAACGCTTGTCGTGGCTTGTAAACGATCGGGCTGACGCGGGACAAAGTGCTTCGGTAACCGCCGGACTATGGGCCATAAATGGACGCTCGGACCGCGCGCTCTTTACGGTCGCCGATCAACCGATGCTCGAGAGCGCGCTCCTCGACGCTCTCATAGATCGTTCCAAGAGCGTTACAGCTCCGATCATTGCGCCTAGCTTCAAAGGACAGATTCGCAATCCCGTCCTTTTTCGTCGCGAACTGTTTCCGGAACTGCTCAAACTCAAGGGTGATCACGGCGGACGATCCCTGATCGAAAAACTCAGAGATCGCGTCGAACTGGTTCAATGGAAGAGCGCGGCGACTTTCATGGATATTGATGATGAAAAGGATTACGAGCGCCTAAAGCTGATGGCGTGAGGTTTCCGCGCCGTCATTTGTCATGGCGAATCGCTCGCCCAACAGCCTGCGAAACGTTGCCGAACCCATCCCTCTCGAGGAGTTTGAGCAAACCTCGGTTGATGCGCTTTACGGCTCCCGGTCCTTCGTAAATCCAACCGGTGTAAATTTGCACTGCGTTGGCGCCCGCTTTGATTTTGGCGTAAGCATCCTCGGCACTGAATATGCCACCAACGCCGATGATGGGAATTCTGCCCCGCGTGTTTCGGTAGATATGCGCAATGAAAGAAGTCACTCGAGCGGTGATTGGTCTGCCGCTCAGCCCGCCGGGTTGCGGCGCGTGCGCTGATTTCAGGCCTTCTCGCATGAACGCCGTCGCATTGGTCGCGACCAGACCGTCGATCCTGACGGCATCGATAACCTCGATGATCTCGTCCACCTGAGAGTATTCCATGTCCGGCGCAATCTTAACGAACACAGGCTTCGCAGCTAACTTGGCGCGGGCTGCCAGTTCGCGATTTTTCTCCTGGACCGCCGACAACAGATCATGCAGCAGATTCTTATCCTGCAACTCGCGCAAATTCGGCGTGTTCGGCGAGCTGACGTTCAAGGTGAAAAAATCCCCGTGGGTGAAGAGCTTTTCGAAACAATAAAGAAAGTCCGGCACGGCATCTTTGGTCTCGACACTCTTTGAGCGCCCGATATTCATGCCCAGAGGAATTTCAGGGCGGGCGCCGCGGGCTCGCAGCCGATCCAGTTTGAAAGCGATAACGTCGGCGCCCTCATTGTTGAAGCCCAAACGATTGATCAATGCCTCATCTTCCGGTAAGCGATAAAGCCGCGGCTTTGGGTTGCCAGGCTGCGCCTGAGCCGTGACAGCGCCGACTTCCATGAAACCGAATCCAAATGCTGAAATCACTTTGGGAGCCTGGGCATTTTTATCGAATCCGCCGGCCAAACCCACCGGGTTGGGAAATGTCAATGGGCCGACTCTTACTTCAAGACGCGGGTCGCTTACACTATAGCAGCGCTGGATCGGGCGGTACAGAAACTCCAAACGCGAAAGCAGAGC
>DATACQ010000396.1:0-3237 GCA_036258955.1 Binatia bacterium | reverse complement strand
CAAAATTTGACAGAACAGACGGCAAAGTGTTACGGCTAATTTGAAATTTTCCATATGGGACGCGCACTCGCATGAACGGCCGATCCCTCCACCGCCCCCAGGAGTGCGGGTCTATGCGCAGCATTGAGGAGGCCCAAAGATAAAAATAACGTCCGGTGGGATGTTTCCTGCTGCCTATTGTCTTTTGCTTGTTGGCTCATGTTGCACGGCAGCGATCGAGCGCAACGAAAGCACATGCAGCTACGAGGAGCATAGAACAATGACCAAACCCCACTCGTTCTTTCGTCAATGCGCTTTACTGGTGTTTATGGTCACACTCGTCTCTTCGCGTGAGGCGTTTCCCCAGTCGACGGGACAGGCCGCTCTCATCGAGGGTGCTAAGAAGGAAGGCCGGGTGGTCTGGTACGCTGCGCTGAACATCAACGACAGCAACGCGCTGTTGAGTCGTTTTCAACAGAAATATCCTTTCATTAAACCGGAGCTTCTCCGAGCCGGCGCTGAACAACTTCTTAACCGTATCCTAACGGAAGAAAACGCGAATCGCAGTGCTTTGGACCTGGTCAATCTCACGACCATCAATGCGCTGAAAAGGCGCGGCCTGTTGCAGGTGCATCGCTCGCAGGAATTTCAGGCTTATCCTGCGGAATTCAAAGATGCAGACGGCTACTGGGCAACTCTCTATAACAACTACTATGTAATTGGTTACAACTCGAAGATGGTACCTCAAAAAGATGCGCCAAAAAATTGGGATGATTTTCTCGATCCTAAGTGGAAAGGGAAAATCGGCATGGATCAAGAGGAATACGAGTGGTATGCCGCGACGATCCATTATTGGGGTAACGAAAAGGCGCAAAGGTTTCACCGCGTTTTGGCCAAACAGGGCGTGCACTGGAACAGAGGTCATACGATGATCGCGCAACTGATGGCAGCAGGTGAATTTCCTCTCGGAATCGTCTACGCGCATCGAATAGAAAGCATGAAAAAGTCTGGAGCGCCCGTGGAGTGGGTAAAGACCGCGGATCCGGTATTCGTGGCTCTTTCCCCCGTCGCCGTAGCAGCCAAGGCCCGACATCCCAATTCGGCCAAGCTTTTGATGGATTTTGTTCTTTCAAGAGAGGCTCAATTAGTCCTGCGGAAGGCGAACCGATTGTCCGGACGCTTGGATGTCGAGCCTCTGGTGCCGGAGATGCATCCCAGCAAGATAAAGATCGCGCCAATCGACCCTACTATAGGGGAGGAGTTGTCCAAATACAGCAAGGAGTTTCGCGAAATCTATTTCCGCTGATGCGTTTTGGCCAAATCCACTTAGCGCTGATCAGATTCAAGTGCGTGTAGCACCCAGGAGTTAGGCTGAGTTGTCAAGATTCGCAAGAATAGAAAGCCCGACCCCGAGCTCCTACTAAAGTTTCCAAGATCAAAATGGAACAATGCGCCAAGGTAAGATGCAGTTGCTTACTCGTCTATTTTCCGCCGCCTGCGAACTCTTATCCTGGGTGCCTCGCTAGCAGCCATCCCGCTATTTTACACAGCATGTGCCGAAGAGTACGGATGAGTGACTGACCGATTGGTCATTTAAGACTTAACGCTCCGGTCAGTAACACCAGGAGAACGCCGCGCCCGCCGTCCGAGCTGGTTAGTGGTAAGGTGCACTTGACAGACTTTCATGAGTGACCCACCCCTCGCGCGCCTTCCACTCGCTCAGGCGTAGTCGTACCCCATTGCAATCGGGTCGAGTACATCGCTCACCTTGCGCACGGGCGTTTGTGGAAATCCAGCCAACAGCGCCGTGATTTGCGGGTCGACCTCGGCGCTAAAGTTTCCGGGATTCGTCACCCACGGCCACATTTCGTCGTTCAACCGATGGCCCAGAGGGATAGGATCATTATTCCAGGGATCGGACTGAGTGATTGGCGGATAATCCGCAGAGCGCGGGTGTGATCCGCCTATGCCGAGCTGAACTTTTTGCCACTGCGCCCAAATGCGGTCGACGTTAGCGTGATGCAGCCAGAAGATCGGATCGTTGGGTGAGTACGTGCCACCCATGTGTCCGCCGATAAATCGATGCGCGGCATTATGGGTGGGGATCTCGGCGAACGGCGGTGTTACATCCGGCATGCCCGCCTCTAATTGATTCCAGAAAAACCAAAATTTGTGATAACCGACTTGGCTCACGTTGAGTTGGCTCAGATGCGTCATTTGCGCCGAGCTAGGAGGCCATGTTTCGCCGCTGCTTCCACGGTGGAGCGTGGACTGCAGCGTCTGCCGATTCGGATTAGTCGCGGGATACTGAATTTCTTGCAGCGACGGCGGAATCCGCCAGCCCTTGGCGTTGGCGGGCAGCCAGGCCGGCGTTTGGGCCGGGCCGTTCAAAGAAAAAAAGCCGGTTGTCATCGGCCGTGGAGCCCCTTGCCCGATCGGAGTCAGCAGCGGCCCCATGAAATCGTTGATGAAAATTCTCGTTCGAGCCTGCGTGTGATTAGACCAGTCCCAATAGGGCACCGTGACTCCGGGGACTAATTTCTGTAACTCCAATTCAAAGCGCCGCAAATATTCCCGGTGCCACGCGCAAAATCCGATGTTCCAATGGCCGAAATTGATCGTGCCCGGCGTTCCTTGCACAGCCACGCTCATCACGGCGCCGTGCAAGGCCACGAACTGATCATAGATCGTGACATTTGGATTGCCGCTCGCCGGAGTGCGACGCAACAGGAGAATCGCTCGCAGGAAGTTCTGGCGCTCGACCGGTGATAAACTCGCGGCATTCTTTCTAAGCTCGGTAGTAGCCATCCTCGTCCTCCCCCGTCAGTGATGATGTCCAGGACCCGACTGGTGATTCCCTCGTGGCGCCGGAACATTGCCGAAGTCGGTGACCCGATGATGATGCTCCGCATGACCGGTCGCAATCGCCGGATAGAGACACACTGAATAACCGGCCGTCGGCTTCGGACGTCCGAAGACCTGGTCGCACAATTTGCGAAACGTGGAGTCTCTCTTCCGGACCCGCAACACTAGCTCGGTTTGGTACATGCCGATGGGGCCCAATCCGATGTGCACGCGCATACCCACACGGGAAGTTTTGAGCTCCGGCATGATCTTGAGCTTGCTCACATTGCTGCAGTTGGCGACGCAATCTATACCTTTCGCAAACGCCTCCCAGGCCTTGGCGGTCGCTCCGGCGGCCGCGCTCAAGGTCGTGAGCACCTCCAAGTGGTCAAACAACATGCCGGGGCCGGTGAC
>DATACQ010000395.1:0-2295 GCA_036258955.1 Binatia bacterium | reverse complement strand
GGTCAGGAACTCGCGTTATGCTAATCGACGTTGTCGTTCCCTCGGCCGGCGAATCCATCTCCGAGGTTGACATTGCCGAATGGCGCAAAGCGGAAGGCGCGAGCGTGCAACGGGACGATACGCTGGTTGTCGTCGAGACGGACAAAGCCACGATGGAAATTCCCGCCCCCGAATCGGGAACGCTCACCAGAATTCTGAAAAAAAGCGGCGAAACCGCCGGCGTCGGCGAAGTAATCGCGAAAATCGAAGCACGCCAGCGCGACGCCGAAGCAAACGGCGAAGCTGAGCAAATTAGCGAAGCGCCAGCGGCGACGGTGAAACCCGAACTTAAGGAGCCGAGCGAAACGCCACCGGATCAGAGCGATGTGGCCGAGGCGGAGAAAGAAGCCGAGCAGATCAGCGGCATATCGGCGCTCCAGCCGAGCGGCCAAGATGAACTCGCGAGTGCAGCTTCGGCAGATCGACTCGAAGATGCACTTCAGCCAGAGCGCGAAAACGTTGATCAGCGAGAGCAAGTCGCGGCTTCGAGAGCGCAGGAAACCCGCGACGCCGCGGCGCCTTCGCCTGCGCGACCATCACGATCCGATGGCCGCGATCAGTCGGAGTCGCCACCCGAGTCAGCGAATTCGCGAGCTCCCGAAAAGCCTGCGGAGCCGGCAACCCGGAGAAAACCCCAAGACCGACTCGTGCCAATGACCGCTTTGCGCCGCCGCATCGCGCAGCGGCTGGTCCAAGCGCAACAAACCGCGGCGCTGCTTACCACCTTCAACGAAATTGACATGTCGCGGGTTGCCGAGCTGCGCGACCAGCATCGCCAAACGTTCGAGCAAAAGCACAAGGTCAAACTTGGCATTATGTCGTTCTTCGTCAAGGCGGCTGTGACCGCCCTCAAAGCGTCGCCTGAGATCAACGCCGAGTTGCGCGGCGAACAGATCATTTATCGAAGCTATTACGATATCGGTATCGCGGTCGGCGGGGGCAAAGGCCTGGTTGTGCCGATCCTGCGTCAAGCGGAAACGCTGAGCTTTGCTCAAGTAGAAATTGCCATAGCGGACTTCGCCCGGCGCGCGCGCGAAGCGCGATTGAACCCGGAGGATCTTGAAGGGGGCACGTTCACCATCACGAACGGCGGCATCTATGGTTCGCTCTTGTCGACACCCATCGTGAATCCGCCGCAGACGGCGATCCTCGGCATGCACGCGATCCAGGATCGACCCGTAGCGCGCGCGGGGTCAGTAGTGATCCGGCCCATGATGTATGTGGCGTTGACCTATGATCATCGCCTGGTAGATGGCCGCGAAGCGGTTTCGTTCTTAAAGCATATCAAGGACCTGGTCGAAGAGCCTACCCGTCTCCTTTTCGAGATTTGAAACCTTGCGTGCTCTAGGATTCTGTTTCCATGCCGCTGTTGACGGTCGCTAGCTACAACATTCATCGCTGCATCGGAAGGGATCGCCAGTGGCACCCGGGTCGCATTGGCCGCGTTCTACAGGAACTCGATGCGGACATCTTCGGCTTGCAAGAGGTGCATTCGCGTTCCGGTGGCTCTAAGGAATCTTACCAAATGAAATACCTGGCGGATGTGATGGGCTTCGAGGCTGTCGCCGGCACGACCATGCTCAAATCGGACGCCGAATACGGCAATGTCTTACTGAGCCGCTACCCTGTCGTTAACGTCCGCCGCCTCGACCTCAGCGTGCCCGGGCACGAGCCTCGCGGCGCGGTCGATGCGGACATTCAGTATGGAGGCAACATCATAAGGATCATCGTTTCGCACCTCGGACTCGGACTCATCGAACGCCGCCGCCAGATGAAAAAATTGTTGGCTACGGTGGAGACGGATCCCTCGAATTTGTGTGTTCTTCTGATGGATCACAACGAGTGGCTGCCCTGGGGACCCGTGATTCGCTGGTGCAATGAGCGATTCTGCGAAACCCGTCGAGCGGCGAAGACGTTTCCGGCAGCCTTCCCAATTTTTGCCCTTGACCGCATCTGGGTACAGCCGGCAAAGGCCCTTGTAGCCGTCGAGCGCTATGTCTCAGCCGTCTCAAAGATAGCGTCCGACCATCTTCCCATACGAGGGAAAATCGATCTGGACAGAATCACGTGATCCAATTCGCATGCATAGGTTATGTCCGAGCGGTCGAGCTGGAGCGGGGTGCATGAACGTATTTGAACCCGGATTCCGCAGTTGGCCCTGATCCGGAGCGAGGAGCAAACCTTTCGTAGTGAAGCCAGTAGATTCCGCCTCTGACCGGACGTCGATCAGCGGTGCTTGTGCCCTGCCAAAAACTC
>DATACQ010000394.1:0-2261 GCA_036258955.1 Binatia bacterium | reverse complement strand
TTTCATTTTTTGGATCAGCATCGCGCGATAATGAAAGAAGCGGCCCTTCGCCCGGTACTGTTCGCGCACGTCCCCAAATAGCGAATGCCACCCCAGGGTCGATAACGAGCGCAGCAGATTAGGAACGATGGATGCGAGGGATTGTTTTTTGTAAATAAGCCGGCTTCTGCCTTGTTGTTCGTGACGCATGCGAAAGAACTGCTCGGTGAGCCGGCTCCAATCCACCTCGTGGTAGACTGCCGCGCGATGCTCGTAGCCGATGCGCCCGCCGCTACGCAGCACACGCTGGGCGAACTCCACGTCCTCCGAGATACCTGAGCGCCCGGGCCCGAGCTCTTCATTGAACCCACCTAGCTTCAGGATGAGCTCGCGCCGCACCGCCATATTCGCTCCCGTGAGGGTTTTAATCTCCTTTAGCTGGGGTGAATACTGCACGAAGTTGATCGTGCGAAAGCGACGCTGCGCCTGCAGAAACTTTGCATCGTGTTCAAACTGCGGCGGAACCAGAATGGGTCCTTGCATAACGTCGAACGGCTCGCGCCGGAAGAATTCCGCCGCATGCTCCAACCATTTCGGCGTAACCTCCACGTCGTCGTCGAAAAACGCAAAGATATCGCCGCGCGCCACGCGCAGCGCCGTATTCTGCGCGCGGCATTTGCCTGCGGCGGGTTCTCTGACCAAGCGCACGGGAGCATGACTCTCGCCCTGCAATTCAGTCACGACGGCGTCAATGCTGCGCGCGATTGTGTCATCCCTGGCGTTGTTGGCGACAATGATTTCGTGCTCGATACCGCTGGTGCTGAAGTGCCTACGAATTCCCGTCAATAATCGCCGCAGCGAGTCGACACGATCGTACGTCGCAATGATGATACTGAAGTCCACGGATCAGTGCGCCAGTGCCCAGCGCAATTGATAGAGCCGATACTTCATAGAGATCGGGCGGAGCGCTGCGGCCTCGTTCATCGCTTGCTTGGCTTCGAGGCAGCGGCCCGCGTTCCAACGGGCCTTGGCCAAACGGTAGTAGCGATACGCTAGGCGAGCTGCCACTCGCCCCTTGCCAAGGTCCAGAGTCGCTTGCGGGTTCTCAGCCACAAGCTTTTGAATCACCCGAATGTTTTCCCGCAGCCGCAACTCTTGGTTCCCGCTGCTGTTGCCCTGATGTTTGCGGTAATAAAACACGACCTCGTCAAGGTACGCCACAGGATAGCGATTGAAAATCCGGAAAGCCAAATCCAGGTCCATGGAAATTCTTAAATTTTCATCGTGCCCGTGGATCGCGTCATAGCAGCGTTTGGCGATCAACGCCGCTTGCAATCGGACAATGCTCTTGTCGAAGAGATCTTCGAGCCGGACGCCATCTTGCGCCAGTCGCCGCGACTTGGCCGCGGGCAGAATCGTACGGCGCTTGTGTTCAGCACCGCCGAGGTATGCGCCGTTGGCAAAAATCATCCCGCACTCCGGATGTTCTTTGGCGTACGCGTACAAACTCTCGAGATGGTTGGGGGCGCAGAGATCGTCGGAATCTTGAATAGCGATCCAAGCACCGCGGGCGTGGCGTACTCCTAAGTTGCGCGCCGCGGAGGGCCCATGGTTCTCCTGATATAAATACCGCACCCGATCGCCGTATCCCTGCACAACGGCCGCCGTAGCATCCGTCGAGCCGTCGTCGACGACGATCACTTCGTAACCGGTAAATCGCTGCCCCAAGACGCTATCCAGGGTTTGAGCCAACAACTCCGCCCGGTTGTAGGTAGCGATCACCACGGAAACGACGGGCGCGTCAGCCATGCCTTTGCGTCTCTCCGGATCTTTTCGGTTCGATCTTACACCAGTCCAACAGCTCCTCGTAGCGCCGGTAAGTTGCCGGGAGACGCTCGCTCAGATTAAAATCGATGGACTCTCTCTGAGCTCGGTTGACTTTCTCCCGGTTCATCCCTGCCTCAGGATACCACGGATTGTACTGCGGCCCTTCCAACATCCGCTCCTGATACTGAACTTCGAGAAACTCCGCAATGCGTTCGGCATTTTCTCTCGGGTGGCTCACCAGACTCTCGAAAGAAACCACCAGAACGAGTTCCGGATAAGCCGTTTTTAGCCCGTGGATGACTTCGATGGCGCGTTGCCAGCGATGGCAGGCGACGCGAAAATTTTTTTTGCTGCGGCCCATCACCGAGGAGATCACGTCGTTGCCGCCGCGGATAAGCCCGATGATCTTTATATTGGGCAGTTTGAGATAGTCTTCGATACAGTAGCGCGAGCTT
>DATACQ010000393.1:0-3419 GCA_036258955.1 Binatia bacterium | reverse complement strand
CGAGTAAGCTCTCCACCGCTTGCACTACGTGCTCCGGGTGGATCAGACGAATGCAGTCCTCTGTGCCCAACGGGCAACGCCGGCCGCCGTGGGAAGTACAAGGGCGGCAGGGCAAATCCTTTTGCAAGACAATCGCGCGGCTCGAATAGGGATAAAATCCCAGGGAGGGCGTGGTTGCGCAGAACAGCGCCACAGTAGGCACTTGAAGCGCGACAGCGATGTGCATGGGACCGCTATCGTTGGTGATGAACACGTCGCAGGCGGCGAGCGCTCGCGGCAGATCGCGCAGGCTGAACTTGCCCGCGTAGTTCAGGCAATTTGACTGAGAAGCATCCCTGATGCCGGCGGCAAGCGAGAAGTCGTCCGGTCCGCCGAAAATAACCACCTCGCAGTCGCCGCGCGCTTTGAGGAGCTTAATGACCTGAGCAAATCCCTCTGCTTGCCACCGCTTCGTGGCCCATACGGAGCCTGGATTTACACCGACAAGCAGCCGCTTGCCGCCATTCCTAACCGATTCAAGCTCTTCAAGAGGCGCAAACGTGCTCGAACAGGCGCGCAACCCATAATCACGCTCGCCGTCATCGGTGAGAATGCCGAAGGCGCCCAGCAACGACAAATTCCTTTCAACGTCATGGATATCATCTCGGCGATCCACAAGCCGGTTAAAAAGGAACCAACCCTTGCTTTGGCGAAAGCCGACCCGGCAGGGAATCCGCGCCAAATACAGAATCAGGGCTGTTCGCAGCGACTTATGAGGAGTAAGCGCGAGCGAAAACGCCCTTTTACGTAAGTTGAGCGCCTGCCACCAAAGGCCGAACAGCCCAGCGTGCTCCCCTCTCTTGTCGTCAACGATAATCTCATCGACAGCGGCGCAGTTCTCGGCCAGCTCTTTGCCTTGGGCCGTACAGAAAAAGCTCAGCCTTGCCTGGGGGTATTGCTGCTTAATCGTGCAGAGCAGCGGCAGTGTTAACACCGTATCGCCGATGAAACTCGTTTGCAGCACCAGGACGTTGTCCCATTTTGGGCGAGTCATCATCTACAGCGGGGTGGCCTCGTCGATCAGCATGACAGGAATATCGTCCTTGATCGGGTAAACCAGACGACAAGCGGAACAAACCAGCCCGTCGCCTTTCTCTGTCAGCTGAATGTCGCCTTTGCATTTAGGACAAGCCAGAATATCCAGCAGATCCTTGCTGATTGCCATGTGCAACTCCTGAGTTCAAATGCTGTTCCACATCAGCCCGGTGCTAAACCGCGGCAGATGCCGTTTATTCTTGATACGGGATCTGCGCGTCCCTGCCGCGCCGATAGCGGCGCTGCGATTGCCCGGGATCGCGGTTGACGAAAAAACGCGCATACATCGGATGGTGTAAACTGCGCACCTCGTGCTCCAGAACGAACACTGGCGCGCCGCCTTCGAGCTTCGTGATCTCCTTGAAGCGAAACTGGTGATTGCGCACCTCTTCGGAAATTAAGCCGCGCTCCTTCAGATAGCCGTAAGGACGAGAGAAATTGGCGACGTAAATAGCGATGTGGTGGCCGTCGTAGGGTCTTAGCTCCCGTTCGGTTTCGCGGAACACGAGCTGCTGGCAACGCCCGATTTTGACCCGCCCAACCAGCGCGTCAGGTTCGTGATTTAGGGCGCCGCCGGCACCCAGGACACGATCGTAAAAGTTAACGATCGCGGGCGCCGCCCCGGGCGGCACTGCGAATTCGACATAGGGAATCCCCACTCGCATATCGCCGAATTCACCGCCGGCTTCGTAACAGCGATACTCGTTGCCCCACGGGCAGGTAACGCTCACCGTGTCGGCGTTCCTGTGCCAGCGAAAGCGCGTCCCCTGGAGTGCTGCTTCAACAGCCGTTAGGCGGGCTTCCAGGGCCCCAAGATCCGGCACCACCACGCCGATGTGGCCATCGATAACTTGCGGGCTGCGGGTGGGCAGATGGAACTGCTGTTCGCCGGCATTGACCCACATGTTATTCAGCCCAACATTCAGGTAGGGATCGCGGGTGAATCCCAATCCTACGACATAAAAAAGAGTGGCCAACGCCTGATCGGGAATCTGCACGTTGACATGCTCCAGCGAAACGATATTGCCGACATCCTCTTCGCTATAAGCGGCCATATGCACCTCTTGCTGCGCAGGCTAGGATCAGATTAGACGAAACCTTGATCCAGACATAAACCTTTCTGAGACATTACCATATCGGGCGCCGGCATCAGTAGCCCAGGGACTGAACCCAAGTCCACTGTCGCGACAGGCCTTCCTCCAAGCTGACCTGCGGGATGTACTTAAGCTTCTCCCGCGCCGCCGCCAAATTGGCACTTGTATGGCGCACATCGCCTTTTTGCCGGTCCAGCCGTTTTAGCCGCGCGGTGCGCCCGGCGATGCGCTCGGCGAGCGCAATGGCATTTAGCAGGCTCGTCTGTGAGCCGCCGCCGAGGTTGAATACTTCGCCATTGAACGCGTACTGCGATGCTTTGACGATGCCTTCGACGATGTCGGAGACAAACGTGAAGTCGCGGGTTTGCTCGCCGTCATCGTAAAGCGGCGTTTCTTCATCACGTAACAAACCGCGCATAAGGATATGAAAGAACATGTCCGGGCGCTGGCGCGGTCCGTAAACTGTGAAAAAACGCAACGCGACGGTCGGCACCGCAAAGGCTTTGCTGTACAAATAGCAGAGGTGTTCTGCGGCCAATTTACTGACGCCGTAGGGTGAGACTGGGCGGGTCGCACCGTCTTCGCGCATGGGAAGATCTACGGTGTCGCCGTACACGGATGACGTTGATGCGTAAACGAATTTCTTGAGCGACGTTCCCTTGGCAGCCTCCAGCAGCATCTGGGTCGCTGTGATATTATTCTCGGTATACCGGCTGAACTCTTTGCCCCAACTAGCGCGTACCCCCGGTTGGCCGGCCAGATGGAAAATATAATCCACGCCGTTCAGCAACCGGCGTAGATCCAGCCGCAAGATATCATCCTGAACAAAGGAGAACTTTGCCTCACCACGCAAGGCCGCGAGATTGCCTTCTTTGAAACGCGGCGGATAGTTGTCGAGAAGCTTATCAAGCCCCGTCACCTGGTGACCAAGCAGGAGCAACTTTTCGGCGAGATGCGAGCCCACAAACCCAGCCGCACCGGTAATTAGCGATTTCATGACTTAAGCCGCCCTTGTTTTTTGCTCAACTCTCATAGAGAAGTAAACCACCGTGCAGCCTCCCAAAGACTTGCCACAACGCGCGCGACGCCGGGCGGAGTCTCCAGGCATGGGCCGTACGATGGCCGAATCCACACACCCTTGGCGCCGCTACGAGCGGCGAGTTCCATATCGATTGTTTGATCCCCCACTACGTAAGAGCGCCGTGGCGCCAAGCCGAGATCCGCCGCCGCCTTCAAGATCATCCCGGTGTT
>DATACQ010000392.1:0-14695 GCA_036258955.1 Binatia bacterium | reverse complement strand
AGCCAACGCCGCGGAATTTTGATGGCGTCGCGATCGTAAAAGGTTGGGACAACTTCTTCTTCGAGGAGCCGATAGAGATCTTCAGCGTCGGCTGCATCCTCGGCCATAGAGTGTTCCGCTCCCGTGCCACCGTTAATCAGCCAGCCGTTTGATCCTGTATAGGCTTCTGCCCACCAACCGTCGCCAATGCTCAAGTGAAGTACACCGTTGATCGACCCCTTCATTCCGCTAGTGCCGCTGGCTTCGAAAGGCTTACGCGGAGTATTCAACCAAACATCGCATCCTTGAACCAAAAAGTGCGCGACATGAAGATCGTAATCCTCGACGAAGGCGATGCGCCCAGCAAAGGCCGGGTCAATGGCGCGACCGAACATATTTCGCAGGTGGCCCTTGCCGGCGTGGTCCGATGGATGGGCTTTTCCTGCAAACACGAGCTGCACAGGGCGTCTGAAGGCAGTCAGGATGCGTGTCAGTCTTGCAGGGTTGTGAAAAATCAGTTCAGGACGCTTGTAATCTGTATAGCGGCGAGCGAAACCAATGGTCAGAGCCGCCGGGTCCAGCAGCGTG
Source organism: Binatia bacterium (assembly GCA_036258955.1). Lineage (GTDB taxonomy): Bacteria > Desulfobacterota > Binatia > UBA9968 > UBA9968 > DATACQ01. The sequence goes on along the minus strand of DATACQ010000392.1, from coordinate 14,128 downwards.
CCCGTTGCGACTACATGCGCCGCGCTCACCTGTTTTTGCGTCCACAACTGGCGCGCTCTCTCTCGTAGGAACGCGATCAGATAACTCCTTAGCGCCCCGCGCACAGCCCACAGCTCCTCGTCCGGAATTATGGAAATTTGCTCCCAAAAACCCGCGGCATCGTGGCGCTCCTTCCAGTCCATCCCAAGATAGCGGTCGAATAGTTTGGCCATATCTGGCGCGATCCACGTGGGAACGTGGATGCCATTGGTCACGCTTGTTATCGGGCGCTCGCTTTCAGCCGTGCCGGGCCATAGCTGTGCCCACATATTTCTTGTCACGCGTCCATGGACTTGACTCACAGCGTTGGTCATTCCCGCGCTACGAATAGCCAGAGCCGTCATGTTGAACATCGATCCAAAACCGTTGTCATACTGTCCGAGCCGCAAAAATTCGTCGCGGTGTGGGCCGACGCTCTCCCAGTATCCTGTAAAATGAGACGCCACCAGATCGATAGGAAAGGCGTCATGGCCGGCTGCAACCGGCGTGTGGGTTGTAAAGATGGTGGACTGGCGCACCCTCTCGAGCGCTGTCTCGAACCTCTCTCCGCATTCCAGCAGCTCTTTGATTCTCTCGAACGCCGCGAACGCTGTATGGCCCTCGTTCAGATGCCAAACCATCGGGTCCAATTCCAACGCGCGCAGTAGCCGAACGCCGGCAATACCTAAAATGATCTCTTGCTGAAGTCTTGTCTCCCGATCTCCACCGTAGAGCCGGGCTGTAAGCTCGCGATCCGCGGGGTTGTTTTCCTCGACCGCCGTATCCAATAAATAAATCTTTGATCGACCGAGGCGAACACGCCATGCGGAGACATGAATCAGGCGGTTGCCTAAAGGCACCGCTACGATCCACGGCATTCCCCCTGTAGCGAGAACCCGTTCGACAGGCGCATGATCCCAATCGAGCTGTTCATAGACCTCTTCCTGCCATCCGTTCGCTGACATGCTCTGGTGGAAGTAGCCCTGCGGATACATGAAACCGACTCCAACCAGTGGAAGTCCGAGATCGCTCGCCTCCTTACAGTGATCGCCAGCCAACACCCCCAGGCCTCCGGCATAGATGGGTAACGACTGGTGCAGGGCGAACTCGGCGCAAAGGTAAGCGATGGGTCGATCAGGGAGATGGGGAAAAGTTCGGTCCCACCAGGATTCTCTCGTAGTCAGAGTGCGACCCACACCCGATACCGCAGCGTCATAAAGAGCAACGAATGCGGGCTCCCGAGCCGCCTGATCAAGATGCTCCTGCGAGACGGTTTGCAGCATGCGCACCGGGTTATGCGAGGTTAAGCGCCAGAGCGGGTAATCAAGCTGGCGGAAGACCTCGCGTGCTTCCGGATGCCACGTCCACCAAAGATTAAAGGCTAGTTGCCGAAGGCCGCTAAGTCTGTCCGGCAGCAGAGGAGCTTGAGATTTCATACTCCGTTAACTTCATACCTTAACGCGCAAGGGCGAATAGGGAGATTGCAGGAACTACGAGACACTCTCTTCGAATCGGGAAGCAACCCAAGACATGTGACCTGCGTATTTTGATGGGCGCGCATCTCTAAGACACCAACACGCCTTTAAGTTTCGCCACCATCCGCGGATCGACTTTGAACAGTTCTGAGGCGATGCAGTCAATAGCCTCGCCGCGAGGCGTATTACCGTGAGGTTGGCTTTGTTAATTCCGCCAAATCCGGATCTCTCACAGGCGGCGGATCTGGGCTTAGGCCGTGACCTCGGCATCAATCCACTGTTTTGATGCCGCGAAGAATGCCTGTCTTGCGTCTTCTTCCGTCGTAAAGGTGTTTGTGGGCACGCTTACGTTGTGGAAAAAACCGCCCTCACGATCTATTCGTTCGATGTAGCCGCGTGCATTCCAAAATTCTGAATCGCTTTCTTTTTCAACGATAAAATGGATTATATGGCCGCCGTATTTTCTTTGCTCCATAGGTTGGAAGTTTACCTCCCTTTTGTGACGGCCTTTTTAGCATGGTTTCCACGCCGGCGGTAGTCTGCACGCAACTTACGTTGTGTTGCCCGCAATCGTTTGCAACGACTCCACGCGGCCGACAGACAACCGTGTGGTTCGAACATGTCTGAGCGTAGCAAAACTAGGCAAACCAACCAGCGTTAACGCTAACGGCCTGTTTGCAATCGGTGGTTATCTACCGGGTCCGGTTGTAGTCGTAATCTTCTCGTTCGGTCGTGCCCACACGTAGTTCGGGGTGCAGCGGTGGGCGGCTGCTGTTTACTTTGGCATGGGCATCCAAGGCGGCTTTGTCAGTCCAGCGCTCGAGAATCACGAGCTTGTCGGGATTCACAACGCTTTGAAAGACTTCGAATTGCTCGCACCCGGCTTCTGCCATTACCTCGGCGCAGCGCCCTCTATAAGCTTGTGCCAACTCGGTGCCCTTTCCCGGCGCTGCGTTAATGGTGACTATCAGACGTAATGCCATTGCGTCTCCCTTACGTGTTGTAGACAGTTGATCGTCAATCTCCCATTGACTGACGGGAAGATGTCTAAATTGCTCGCTGATCGAATTGTTTGTAAATCCCCCGGATTCCCCTTTCACAAAGGCGATGTAAATCGTTCGTGCTGCCGTGAGCCAGCCGACGTGTTTGCACAATAAAACTGTTGACGCCATTTTTCAAAGACGGAAATCTACTCCGGCCGCCGGTTCAACTCCGGCGCACCGTCTCAATAAAACGAGGATTACGCCGGCACGTGGGTGCATGCCTGAGCATGTGCGACCGTCAGGCGCGGTTGAGGTCCTTCAATACGGGCTCCAAGGCCTTCCAGACGTTTTGCGCAACGATTTCATGACCCTTGGCCGTCGGGTGAATGCCGTCGGGCAGATTCAATTCATGAATACCGCCGACGCCTTCAAGAACGAAAGGTATGAGGACGGCCTGGTTCTGTTTGGCAAGATCACGGAAGGTGGCCTCGAATCGCGCGGCGTAATCGCGCCCCATGTTCGGCGGCACCTTCATGCCCGCAATGATGATGCGAGCCTCCGGGTATTGCTGTTTCGTGCGATCGATAATTGCTTGTAGGTTCTTCCGGGTCGTCTCAGGGGGCAGACCGCGCAGGCCGTCATTGCCTCCCAGTTCGAGCACGAGGACATCGACTCGATTTTTCAGCAGCCAGTCCAACCGCGCTAGACCGCTCGCGCTGGTATCACCGCTCTGGCCTGCGTTGATTACTCTGAACTTCCAACCACGAGCGTCGATTTTCTTTTGCAATAGAGCGGGATACGACTCATCGGGCTCGAGTCCGTAACCCGCTGTAATGCTATCGCCGAGAATCAAGATGATCCGGCTTGGCAGTGCTTGAGCTGCCCCACACAGAACAATGGCCCCGAACACCAGGGCAAAGCTTGTCCGCGGCTTTCGTGATCCGATGAGTTGTTTATAGATCTGAAACATTCTACTCTGCGTTATCCGATGGCTTCTCATTCTGCCCAGTTCCTACCTTCGTGATCGTTGCCCAAGCGTTATCGTCATGAGCCCAGAAACTATTCTCAGCGTAGAGCATTTAACCAAGCTTTTTAAGAGCGGTGCGCAGACGCTCAAGGTTCTCGACGACGTTTCGTTTTCTGTTGAGACTGGAAGCGCCTGCGCTATTGTCGGCCCGTCGGGCAGCGGAAAAACCACGTTGATCGCTATCTGTGCCGGTCTGGAGCGGCCGAATGAAGGAAGCGTAAATTTCAATGGCATCGCTCTGCATCGCGCCAGTGAAGAAGAGCTCGCGCGCATCCGTAACGCATCACTCGGCTTTGTGTTTCAGAGCTTCCAACTTTTGCCGTCGCTCACCGCGCTGGAAAACGTCATGGTCCCGGCAGAGATCAGCGGCGAGAACCACGCTCGCAGTCGCGCCGCCGAATTGCTCAAACGCGTTGGTCTCGACGGTCGGCTCGATCACTACCCAATTCAGCTCTCCGGAGGCGAACAGCAGCGGGTCGCGGTCGCGCGCGCGTTTATGAACCGCCCGAAAATCCTATTTGCCGACGAACCTACAGGCAATCTCGACGCTGAAACTGCGGCCGAGATCGTGCGCTTGATTTTCGAGCTCAACGCTACGATGGGTACAACTCTGATGCTCGTGACTCATGACCGCGAGTTGACGCGGCAGGCGGGGCGGATCATCACCCTCAAGGGCGGCCGTATCGTCGGCGATAGCTCGCGTCTCGAACGTTACGCGAGAAACACTGCAGCCGGTGCAGGTGATGCTTAAGACTTGGGTCTGGCGCATGGCCTGGCGCGATGCGCGCCGGGGACTGAAGCCTCTGCTATTGGCCACTATTTGCGTTATCTTGGGGGTTGCATCCGTCGTTACCGCCTATTCGTTTCGTGACAACCTCAATGCGAGCGTCCGAAGCCAATCCAAGACCCTCCTCGGCGCCGACTTGTCGATAGAAAGTCGGGAACCTTTGGCGGCGGACGACGAGGCGCTGATCGCGTCCATTCAAGGCGAGCAATCGCGTCAAATCAGTTTTGCTTCGATGGTTTACTTTCCTGCCAGCGGCGCATCGCGCCTCGTTCAGGTGCGCGCGATCAAGGGCGGCTTTCCTTACTACGGAACGCTAGAGACCGAGCCGGCGAGCGCAGCGCGCGATTTTCGCACAGGCGCCAATGCGCTGGTCGATGAAAACGTGATGGTTCAGCTAAGAGCGCAACCGGGCGATCGCTTGAGAATCGGCGAACAGGAGTTCCGCATCGCTGGAAAATTGAAAAAAATCCCAGGCGAGACGGTGGCGTTTTCACTGATCAGTCCGCGCGTGTACGTTCCGTTGGAGCATCTCGAGGAGACGGAGCTTTTGCAAAAAGGCAGCATTGTGCGCTATCGCGTCTATTATAAATTGCCGCCGCAGGTGGACGCAGACGCATTGGTCCAGAATATTTGGGCACGCCTGGAATCGCTTCGTCTCCGCGCTGACACTGTGAGCCGGCGCATGGCGGGCGTCGCCGCGTCCATGGAAAATTTGTCGCGCTATCTGCGATTGGCCGTTTTCGTGGCGGTGCTGCTTTCAGGCGTAGGTATCGCCAGCGGGGTGCATGTGTACGTGAAGGGGAAAACCGCGGCGGTGGCGGTGCTGCGCTGCGTCGGTGCGAAGCCGCGCGACACGGTTTTCATTTACCTGCTGCAGACCTTTATGCTCGCATTCGGCGGCGCTTTGACTGGCGCGCTCGCCGGCGCTGCTTTGCAGACCGTCCTACCGCTTGCGTTCAAGGATTTCTTGCCGGTGAACGCGACGGCCAGTGTGGCGCCTGCCGGAATTGCTGCCGGCATGGCAGTTGGCCTTGGCACGACGTTACTTTTTGCGTTGATACCGCTGCTGCCGCTGCGCAACATCTCGCCGCTGCTGGCGCTGCGTGCTTCCTATGAAACTAACCGGCGCCGCGACCCCCTTTCCTGGGTTTTGTATGGCGTCATTGCCGTTGCAGTCACCGGGTTTGCGGTCAGCACTACGGCAAGCTGGATCTCAGGTTTATGGTTTACCGCCGGCGTGGCGTTGGCGTTCGGGTTACTGGTGGTCATTGCTAAGGGATTGGCGGCGTTGCTGAGAAAGCTCGTTCCAGGTTACTTGCCATTCGCCTGGCGGCAAGGCCTCGCTAGTCTGCATCGGCCCAATAACCAAACCGCCGCTATTGTGCTTGCGGTGGGCCTGGCAACTTTTCTGCTCGTGACGCTCTATAACGTGCGCCATCAACTGGTCCAGCAAGTGGCCGAAAGGGGTGGCGCCGGTGAGGCCAATTTGGTTCTCTTCGATGTGCAACAAGATCAACGGCAGGAGCTGAGACAATTGTTGAGCTCCATGGATATCGCCTTACAGGAGCAGGTGCCGGTTGTGACCATGCGTTTGACCTCGGTCAAGGGACGGCAGGTTGAAGAATTGCGCGCCGATAGCGCGGCGCGCATCCCGCGTTGGGCCCTCCGCCGCGAATACCGATCGACTTACCGAGCTGATCTCGCCGTAACCGAAAAGCTCATCAAGGGAAGGTGGCACGCGAAGGTTAATGGTGACGCGGAGCCGATCCCCATCTCGTTGGAGCACGGTATTGCAGAGACCCTGCGGGTAGACATCGGCGATTCTTTGGAATTCGAAGTCCAGGGGGTTTCTTTGCGCACGCAGGTCGCGAACTTGCGTGAAGTCGACTGGCAACGAGTGCGGCCCAATTTTTTTGTGGTCTTTCCTGAGGGAGTATTAGAGGCGGCACCGCAGTTTTACGTGATCGCAGCACGTGCTGAAGATGCGCAACAGACGGCAGCTCTCCAACGATCCGTGGCGGAACGCTACGGTAACGTGTCGGTGATCGACATCACGTTGATCCTCAACACGGTCAACGCCGTTCTGGGCCGAGTTTCATATGCCATTCGTTTCGTGGCGGGATTTACGATTTTGACGGGCTTTGCCGTACTCACTGCGGCAATACTTTCGAGCCGCGGGCAGCGAATCAAAGAAAGCATCCTGCTCAGAACTCTTGGCGCGCCACGTTCACAGATCCTAACCGGAGTTGTTGCGGAGTACGTCTTCGCGGGGGCAGTCGCCGCGTTAGCCGGAACAGCGTTGGCGCTCGCGGCAAGCTGGGGATTGAGTCTGTATTTTTTTAAAACCATCCCGCAGGTGACCGGCGTGCCGTTGCTCGTGATCCCGCTCGTCGTTACGGTAGTTACCGTGGGTGCAGGCGTCCTGGGATGTTGGGGATTATTCCGCCGCCCCGCGCTCGATGCTTTGCGCGCGGAAGCGTAACGGCTTGGGGTTTCTGCTTAGCTAGTTCTCACTGAAAAATCCAAGAATGCTTCGACGGTGCTCAGCATGGACGGAAATCTTGTATGTATTCTACCTTTTATTCGGTTCGTCCTGAGGTTTGTCGCAGCGCGAACGGGCAACTTTCAGTGAGAACTAGCTACTTTCTGTTTCGATTTTCCAGTTTTCGACCGACCGGAGCCTCGACACTGAGTCAAATCCTCTGACCGGTGCTCCCATACTCACGTCGTCTTTTTGATACTGCTCATGACTGCTTATTCTCGCCTCCGTAAAAAATTCTCTAACTTGTACTATGGCTGGGTCATGGTAGGCGTCGTTAGCGCAATGCGGATGTTCGGCGGCGGCCTTCACGGCTACGGCTTCACCGTTTTCTTTCTTCCCGTCAGCTACGACTTGGGACTCAACCGGGCGCAAACGTCATTGGCTTTTTCGCTAGCTCGAGCCGAAGGAGCAATCGAGGCGCCGCTCATCGGCTATCTCGTGGATCGGTTCGGTCCCAGACCGCTCATGGTTACCGCTGCGCTTCTGGCGGGTGTCGGATACATTTCGCTGTCCTGGGTGAACGGCTACTGGGGTTTTCTTGCGGTTTACCTCGGTTTGATTTCTCTCGCCTACTCTGCCGGTTTTATTCAGACGCCGATGGTTGTGGCGAATAACTGGTTTATCCGCCGTCGCGCGCGCGCAATGACGGTGGTCGGCGCTGCTGTAACCGTCGGTGGAACATTGCTTACTCCGCTACTGGCGATTGCCGTCGCGAACTGGGGATGGCGTTGGGGTGCTTTTTGGGTGGGCTGCATTTTTCTTTTCGTTTGTGTGCCGCTGAGCCTGCAGATTAGACGTTCGCCTGAAAGCGTGGGTCTTGTGCCGGATGGCGAGCCTCGCCCGGAGGTTGCGAGTAAAGGAGTTTCGGAGGCAATTAAAACTCCCCTCGCAACCGACGTGACGGCTACGGACGCGCTGAAAACACTGGCGTTCTGGTCGCTGGCGTTTTCGATGCTTGCGCGGGTGGGAACCCAGAGCACGATGATGGTTCACTTTATTCCTATCATGGTATGGAGGGGGATGACTCAGGAGCGCGCGGCAGTGCTGCTTAGCACGTTCGCGCTGCTCAACTTGTTCTTCCATTTTCTTCTCGGCTGGATCGCCGATCGCATGAACAAGCCCCGGCTGCTGTCGCTCTGGATGTTGCTGCCCATGACTGGTCTTCTGATACTGCTGTCCGGCGAATCGGTTCTTTCGCTGTGGCTGTTCGCCGTCCTCTTCTCCACCTTGGATGCTGCGTTCCCGGTGACGTGGGCGACGACCGGTGATTTCTTCGGACGCAAGTTCTTCGCGACCATCCGCGGGAACATGACGTTTTTCTACATGTGGGGCAGCGCCTTGGGGCCGGTGATCGCTGGTTACCTGTATGATCGAACACAAACTTATACCGCTAGTCTTTGGGGTGTGCTGGTCTTGTTGGCAACGTCCTCGGTGCTGACAGCGCTGCTAATTAAACCGTGGACGATGAAGGTTACAGCGCTAAACGCCGGAGTCGCGCCTCAAGTTGACCGGGCCGGAATTAATCGTTGAGTTGTCCCGGGAGCGCCTGTACGATGAACCTCATACGGCAGAAAACTTCGAATTTCCCATATGCGAATTGCGAGATCTTACTGAGGAACAAATCATGCCAGAACCAAAGCCGCATCGTTTGCCAACCCATACAATACCGCAGCGCTACCAACTCCGCCTTGCGCCTGATCTGAAGGCGTGGACATTCGCCGGAGAAGAAAATGTTTCGGTAGATGTTCAGCAGCCAATCGATGCGATTCGGGTCAATGCCGCCGAGCTTGAATTTCAGTCGGTGACAGTGATGGGAGCGGCTGGGAAAGCGCTTGCCGCCACAGTCACCTTAGACGGTGAGAACGAACAGGCGATTTTTACATTGCCTGAAACCCTGCCGCCAGGCAGCTACGATCTGCAAATACAATTTTCCGGTATTTTGAACGACAAGTTGCACGGGTTTTACCGCAGTACGTATAAGGATGCACAGGGCAACGAGAAAACCCTCGCCTCTACGCAGTTTGAATCCACCGATGCGCGGCGCGCTTTTCCCTGCTGGGACGAGCCGGCTTTCAAGGCGGTCTTTCAGGTTACTCTGGTCGTCGATGAAGGGTTGACTGCAATCTCCAACGCGCGACTCGTGCGCGAGAATTCGCTCCGCGGAACCGGCAAGAAAGAAGTTGTCTTTGCCGATTCGATGAAAATGTCCACTTATCTGGTCGCGTTCATCGTTGGCAATTTCGAGCGGACCGATCCCGTCATGGCGGACGGAGTGCCACTGAGCGTCTGGGCGGTGCCTGGTAAGAAAAATCTCGCTGGCTTCGCGCTTGAAGTAGGGAAGGCGTCGCTGGAGCACTTCAGCCAATACTACGGCATTTCCTATCCCGGGGATAAGTTGGATTTGATCGCCATTCCGGATTTTGCTTCTGGCGCGATGGAGAATCTCGGCGCCATCACATTTCGCGAAACCGCTCTGCTCGTAGATCCGGAAAAAGCCGCCCGGGCCGAGCTCGAGCGGGTCGCCGACGTCGTCTCGCATGAGAACGCTCACATGTGGTTCGGTGATCTGGTAACTATGCAATGGTGGAACGGCCTCTGGCTTAACGAAGCGTTCGCTACGTTCATGGAGATGCTCGCTGTGGATGCCTGGAAACCGGAGTGGCGACGCTGGGACAGCTTTACGATCTCGCGAGCGGCGGCTATGCAAGTGGATGGTTTGAAAAGCACGCGACCTATTGAGTTCCCCGTGGAAAAGCCGGAGGAGGCGGCCGGCATGTTCGACGTGCTGACGTACGAGAAGGGCGCCTCGGTGCTGCGCATGCTCGAACAATACCTCGGCGGAGATGCGTTTCGTGACGGCATTCGGTTGTACTTGAAGCGGCATGCGTATGCCAATGCAGAGACGACTGATCTCTGGGACGCGCTGGAACATTCGACTAAACAGCCGGTGCGCGCGCTGATGGATAAATGGATATTTCAGCCGGGCTATCCCTTGATCAGTGTCGCGCACGACGCGCAGGGGATTATTCTCTCGCAGCAAATCTTTCGATATCTGCAGAACGGCAGTGACCGCGACCGCACCTGGCACGTGCCGATTTTTCTGCGCGCTGGAACGGAAGGCGGCATCGTGGAAAAAACTCTGCTGTTAACGGATCGTGAAGCGCGAGTCGAGCTGCCGAACGCAAATTGGGTAGTGGTCAACGCCGGCGGGCATGGCTATTACCGGGTTCGTTACAGCGGCAAACTTATCGCTGCATTGAAGCGGGGCTTGCAAAGCGATCTCTCGCCGGTAGAAAGATTTGGCCTCGTCAACGATACTTGGGCGTCCACGCTTGCCGGACTGACGACTCTACCCGACTATCTAGATCTGATCGATCTCTTAAGGGACGAAAACGATATCAATGTCTGGAGCACTGCGATCGCTTCGTCGCACCATTTGGGCCGCATTCTATCGAGCAGCCAACGCGCTGTTTTAGAAGACCGGCTACGCGTTGTGATGTGCCCCGTTCTCGAGAGGCTGGGATGGACGCCAAAGGAAGGGGAGCCGGCCTTGGTGAGCCAGCTCCGTGGCGATGTGATCGCCGCCCTCGGAACCGTAGCCGAAGAAAAGAGGTGCCAGGAGCGCGCCCGCGAGCTGTACGCGGAGTATGAAAAGATTCCAGAAAGCGTAGAGCCCAACTTGGTCCCGGCTCTGGTGGCAATCCTCGCTTATACCGGAACGAGCGCGGAATACGAAAAGTTCTATGCCAAATTCAAGAGCGCGAAAACGCCCCAGGAAGAGACACGATATTTGTTTGCGCTGGCGGCGTTCAAACCGACCGAACTCATCGACCGAACGTTAAAGATGACCATCAGCGGTGAGGTGCGTACACAAAATTCGCCGTACTTGATGCGGAGCATATTGCTCAACAAAGACGCGCGCGAGAAGGCGTGGGACTTCATGAAAACCCACTGGGAGGAAATGACCCGTCAGTATCCCGATAACGCCATCCCGCGCATGTGCGAGGGGATCATTGGGCTGGTGAGCGCAGACCTTGAGAAAGATGTCAGGCGATTCTTTGCCGAACACCCGGTGAAACAGGGCGAGAAGCAAATGGAGCAGCATTTAGAGAGGCTGCACATCGCGGTCACCTGCCAGGAACGTTGGCGGGACGTTCTCGTACCATGAGCCCTGAAGTGGTTCTGATTCCCGCGGGCAGTTTTCTAATGGGCTGCGAGCAGGGGCAAGAAAACGAGCAGCCCGTCCACCGCGTCTGGGTCGATGCTTTCGCCATCGGCAAGTTTCCCGTGACCAATCAAGAATACAAAGCTTGCGTTGACGACAAGGCCGTGCCGCCGCCACCATTCTGGTCAGAGCGGATGTTTAAACAGCCCGACCAACCGGTCGTCGGAGTTACATGGGGCGAGGCTCTGGCTTACTGCGCGTGGTTGAGCGAGGTGGAGACGCGTCCTTTTCGCCTCCCGACGGAAGCTGAATGGGAGCGGGCGGCGCGCGGCGGCGTCGAAGGAGCGCTGTATCCCTGGGGCGATGAGCCGCCTTGGGAACGGCCGTACGCTGGATTCGACACGGCGAGCGGCGGCCCGCAAAGAGTCGGCGCGAACCCATCCAACGGCTTCGGCCTGTATGACACGAGCGAAGGCGTGCACGAGTGGTGCAGCGACCATTTCGCACCTGACTATTATCGCACTTCCCCTGAGCGCAATCCGCAGGGCCCCGACAACGGGCAGCGTCGTGTCTCGCGCGGCGGCTCATGGCGTCACCGGGTGAAATTCAGTCGCTGCGCCGCGCGCAGCTCCCTGCCGCCTGATTTTAAGTACGCCGACTACGGGTTCCGCATAGCAATGACGATCTAAGAGTGATCAAATCGTTCAACTAGTTCAACACGTTCAAACCGTCGCTCCTGTTAAAGCACGCGCCTGCTTTGCCATTAAAAGTTATTGTTCAAAGTTAAGCCGGAACGTTCAGCTTCCAGACGTTAAGTGGCTCCGGTGCACGGTCCAAAGTCGCTCTAAAACTTGGGATTTTTGATAACTCAGCCAATGAAAAAGAGTGAGTAAACTTCTTGCGTGCTTGCTGATGCTGTGGCTTTTTTCCGCCTGCGAGTCGTTTCGAACCGCCGGGCAGTTCGCTTCGGGACGCCGGGCGTTTCTTGCGAAAAACTATGAAGAAGCGCTTGGGCATTTCCACAAAGTCAGCAAAACCAAGCTCGGTTATGTGTTCACCGCGAGCAACTATCGCGAAGGTGTCTGGACCTATATTGGACGGTGTCAATATTATTTAGGGAGATTCGCCGATGCGCGTCAGTCGCTGGAACACGCCATTAGCGCAGATAACGATGATTACCTGGCGCGCATCTTCTTGGGTTTGACGTTGGTCCGGCAGGAGGACCGAATCAATGGAGTTAGGGAGATGGAGCGCGGCCTAGCGGGCCTGAATGGGTGGATAGAGTATGAGAACAGCCGCAACCCGTCAAAATCGTTGTGGGATCCGAACCTTGAGATTCGCAAAGAAATAACCAGCAGCCTTGCGATGATTTCCCGTAAAGAGCCGGATCGGCAAAAGCTGATCGAATTGGTCGAATGGATCGGCCTGAAAATGGAGTACGAAATCGAGCAAGTCCGGCGCGACGAGAGGCGGGCGCGATGACCGATTGCGTTTCGGCGGCCGGGCGCAAAAAGTGTTGCCGAACCTGCGAAACAGCGAGTTGTGGCCGCCTCTATACTCAACGGCGTCTCGCTCGGGCGGCGGCAGGAGAGACTCGGGGCGCTAAAGTCGCCAAGGAGTATCCTGTTCAAAGTTCGCAGGTCAAGCTTCAAAGTTGAGACTGCCGTTGGCGTGATGCGTGCGATTCACCACTGACATGCGACCGAGCTAAACGCGCGCTGCTCGCCTTGATTTTCAAGGATTCGAACCTTAGCCTTTTAGTGCGAGATCAGGTTGCCGCAAAAGCTTACGACATAAAGGTGAAAGCAATGCGAAAACTGTACTGGGCTACGCTTCTTGGAGTGGCCATGATCGCTGCGGCCTGCGCAGCGTTTACGGTGGCTGGCCAGGTGCAGTCAGGACGGTACGCGCTTATTATGAAAGACCCCGAAAGGGCGCTTGCCTATCTATTACAGGCTGCTGAAAGTGAGCCTAATTATATTTATACCTCAATGAATTTTAGCGAGAGTGTCTGGACCTATGTCGGCCGCGCCCAGTATGCGCTCGGTAGGTATAAGGAGGCCCGCGGCTCTCTCGAACGAGCACTCACGGTTTACCCGCCCGATGCCATGGCGCAACTTTATCTCGGTTTGACTCTGTTGCGTACGGGTGATCGCGCCGAAGGATTAAGATCCGTCCAAGTCGGCCTTGAAGGTCTGCACGGTTGGATCGAACACCTGAACCGTGTCACGCCCTATTATGCCTTTTGGGATCCCAACGGTACTATTCGCAAAGAAATCGATAAAACGCTGGCGAGAATTTCCGGAGAACGGGAGGAGCCTATTCAGACAATCATTGAAAGCGCCGAATGGATCGGCCAGCAGATGGAAGAGGAAGTTGACAAGGTACGCGGCGATGAGCGCCGTCAATTCCAACGCGACCTGGATAGGAATGGGCGACGCGGGTTCGGCTTTGGGCTCGGCATCGGCTTCTAATTCGTACGGGTAGAAATGGTTCAAAATCGTTTCGAACGTTTGGTGACCGACGTGTGGCGTAGCGATCATGAAAATGCTTGATGGTCGCAAAGGTCAAGGTTTGCGGTCTTCCATGTCCCGGCGAAATCTAATGCGCTTTGCTCTCGGTGCTGGTGCTTTGGCGCTTACACGAGGCGTGGCGATGGCAGAGTCGGTGATCCAAAAACGAATATCGGCATCGGAAGAAATGCTGCCCGTGATCGGACTCGGCACCTGGCAAACCTTTGACGCCGGTTCCGATCTGCGAGCTAGGGAGCCGCTGGAGAAAGTTCTACGTGAGTTTGCGCACCTCGGCGGCAGAGTCATCGATTCTTCGCCCATGTATGGCACCTCGGAAACGGTGACCGGTGATCTCGCGGCAAAGCTTCAATTGCACAAGCGATTGTTCTTAGCTACTAAAATCTGGACTCGCGGGCGGGAGTCGGGAATACGGCAGATGGAGGAATCGTTTCGTCGTCTACGCACCCAACGCATGGATTTGATGCAGGTACACAATCTAGTGGACTGGCGCGCTCATCTTGATACGTTGCGCAAGTGGAAAGAGGAGGGGCGAGTTCGCTATATCGGCGTAACTCACTATACCTCGAGCGCCTATCAGGAACTGGCGCAGGTGCTCGC